>BEHW01000029.1 GCA_002898675.1 bacterium HR20 | reverse complement strand
TAGCTTTGCAGCTATGCAGGTGGCAAGCGCTGCAGCGTGAATAGTCTACTTCCATTCGAGTCTTGCTATGCCACATCCAGTGCCTACTCCCAAGGATCCGAATGCACTCACTGAGCAGTTCGATGCATTCGTTGCAATTGTGCGCTTGCTTCGGCAAGAGTGCCCGTGGGATCGTCAGCAAACGCACGAGAGCATTGCGCACTTGCTCATCGAAGAATCCTACGAGACACTCGATGCGATCGAACGAGCCGACGATGCCGAGTTCAAAAAGGAACTGGGCGATTTGCTGCTCCACGTGGTCATGCACTCAGCGATTGCGGAAGAGCGCAACGCGTTCACGCTCCGCCAGGTCATCGAGCACGTTGCGCAGAAGCTCGTCCGACGCCATCCGCACGTCTTCGGCGATGTCGTTGCCGAGGATCCTGCTCAAGTCATGCAGAACTGGGAGCGTCTCAAACTCAGCGAAGGGCGCGACTCGATCCTTGCAGGAGTGCCGCGCCATTTGCCCGCACTGCTTCGAGCGCAGCGAATGCAGGAGAAGGCTGCAAACGTTGGCTTTGACTGGAAATCAGCCGAGGATGTATGGGCGAAAGTTCACGAGGAGCTCTCTGAGCTTCGGGATGCAGCCGCCTCCGGCGATCGTGCGGCACTCGAGGAAGAGTTCGGCGATTTCCTCTTTGCCACAGTCAACCTTGCGCGGCATTTGGGCATTGTTGCTGAAACAGCGCTCCAACGAGCCAACGAAAAGTTTCGGGAGCGATTCCAGTACATCGAAGAGCAAGCGCGTAAGGAAGGCAGCGCTCTGGAGCAGCTTACGCTGGAGCAGATGGATCACTGGTGGAACCATGCAAAGCAGCAACGGTGACCCGCCGCTCCGCTGTACTGCTCGTCCTTTGCTGGCTGGTGGGCACTCAGTGGTGCGCTGCTCAAGGAGCATCCACAGGAGATGATGCGCCGTTTGAAAGCATGTGGGGGCGATCGGTTACCATCGCGATTACTGGCATTGACTCGCGACTCGGCGTCGAGCAAGCGCACGCAGATGCCAACCATGTCCTCCGCATTTGGCTCGATCAAGGGCGGATTGAGATCATCAGTGTCCCACGCGGTACCTATGCCGATGCCGGGTTTTCCTCTTCATCGCTCAACATCATTGCTAACTACCGTGCACGAAAAGGCCGAGCAGCGTACCTGCGCAAGCTGGCGGAAATGACTGGTGTAGGCAAGATTGACTACTACGTCGAGGTTGGCTTTTCCCAGGCAATGGGCATCTTCGAACTGCTCGGTTTCAAAGGATCAGCCGCAACAACGCTCCATGTCCTCCGAACACGCAAAGCCTTCGGCATCGGCGATCACCAGCGCTGCTACAACCAGGCGCAATTTATCCGGCAGATGATCCTCAAGCACTTTCCACGCTCGGAGGGGGTGCTCGATGCGCTGGCTCTTCGGGGCGCACTTGCGCTAGCACAGACGAATCTCCACTACAACGTTGCTCAAGGAATTATTGCCGCGCTCCGTGCCAAAGGCTTTCCCCGGAGCGAACGCGACGTTCGGATTGAACTACGGCCACGCCGATTCCGCGTGAAAGACTTCGACTTTCGCTCGCCCGACAAGGTCGTTGAACTCGGGAAGTCGTTCGATCGAGCGTTGAAAAAAAAGGGTGCAATGCCGAAGAAGCCAGCATTCCGCGCCGAGACGTACCAGCAACGACTTCACCGCATGGTTGTTGTTGCAGCACGTGCACTCGATGCGGGCAAACCAGCGCGCGCACTTGCTGTGCTTGAGCGACCGTATGAGCAGCGAGCCTGGATTCAGCTTCCCGATGAGCGAGTCCGAATGCAGTACATGGAGCTGATGTGCAACGCGCTCATCGAGGCTTATCAAGAAACGGGCAACATTCTCAAAGCCGAAGACGTCCGGATGTTCCTTTCGCACATGGGGGTACCCTCTGCGGCCAATTACGGTGCCCAAGCTTCGCCGACGCAGTATTCTCCCAGGCAGTAACTGCTGCAATCTACCGCGGAGTGGGTTGTAATTTGCACGCCGAACTTCTGCATGGAGAATGTTCGGTGCGTTCGACACAACCATCTGCTGCAATTCCCAATGACTGCTTCCGACTACGCGACTGCGCATCGTGCACGTTTTGTACGTGAGCTCCGAGAGTTTCTCCGCTTTCCCAGTATCAGTACCCTTGCAGCCCATCGCGACGACGTCCACCGCACAGCGCAATGGCTTGCCGATCATCTCCAAACGATCGGTGCTCAGGTCTGTCAGGTAATACCCACGCCCGGTCATCCAGTCGTCTATGCCGAGTTTCCCGCGAGCGTGCCTAATGCACCGACGCTCCTTTTTTACGGTCACTACGACGTTCAGCCTGTTGACCCACTCGATGAGTGGACCTCACCGCCTTTTGAGCCGACCGAGCGCGACGGTGTGCTTTTCGCACGCGGTGCGACTGACGATAAGGGACAAGTTTTTCTGGTCATCAAAGCGATCGAATCGTGGTTGCAAGGAGCTGGAACGCTTCCCTGCACGGTAAAGTTGCTCATCGAAGGCGAGGAAGAAATTGGCTCACCCAATCTCGAAGGGTTCCTCCAGACGCATCGCCCGCAGTTGGCCTGTGATGGAGTGCTCATTTGCGATACGGCGATGTTTGCGCCAGATGTCCCATCGCTCGTTTATGGGTTGCGCGGTCTTGCATACCTTGAGCTGACCGTCCATGGACCAAATCGGGATCTCCACAGCGGTTCATTCGGCGGTGCTGTTGTCAACCCTGCCAATGCGCTGGCTCGCATCATTGCAGCGCTGCACGACGATGCAGGGAACATTGCAGTCCCTGGCTTTTATGACGACGTGCGCCCGCTCGATGAGCAGGAGCGTGCACTGATTGCATCCTTGCCGTTCGATGAGGAAGCTTTCCAGCGTGAACTTGGTGTGCCCGCGCTCGGTGGAGAGGCGGGATATTCAGTCCTGGAGCGGCTCACCGTACGTCCGACGCTTGATGTCAACGGCCTGTGGAGCGGATTTACCGGCGAAGGTGCGAAAACAGTGTTGCCTGCCAGTGCACATGCGAAGATTTCGATGCGCTTGGTGCCTGATCAGCGTGCCGATCGAATTGCTCAGCGTGTGGCAGAACATATCGAGCGGATTGCATCTCGTGGCGTGCGTGTTGAGGTTCGCATGCTCCATGGCGCAGACCCAGTTCTTGTCGATCGGGAATCGCTACCGATGAAGGCAGCTGCACGTGCGCTCGAGCAAACCTTCGGGCGTCCGCCTGTTTTCCAGCGTGAGGGTGGCTCGATTCCTGTCGTGAGTCATTTCCAGCAGATGCTCGGAGTGCCCGTTGTGTTGATGGGGTTTGGGTTGCACTCCGATGGTGCACATTCACCGAATGAGCATTTTCATCTGGTGAACTTTTACCGCGGCATTGAGGCAGTTGCTCGCTTTCTGGAGGAGCTGCAGCGTGGAGCGTAGGCTGCTTGGCGCCGAACTGGCGTTAGTTGGGGTAACGCTTCTGTGGGCAGGGACGTTTCTGCTCATCAAACGTGCGCTCCAGTGGAGCGACCCGATCGCGCTGGTAACGGTGCGTTTTGCCCTCGCAACGGTGGCAGCGCTCATCGTCTGGGGGAAGTCGGTGGCTTCGCTCTGGCAGGATCGCCGTCTGCTGCGGCACGGCATGGTGCTTGGTGTGACGTTTGGCATTGGATTTTTCCTCCAGACGTGGGGGCTGCTCCACACAACGATTGCGCGGAGTGCGTTTTTCACTGGCACCTTCGTTGTGTTCGTGCCGCTACTGCAGCGGATCGTCTGGCGTCGTCACCCAACGGCACGGGAGTGGTGGGGCGTAGCACTGGGGATCATCGGCATTGCATTGCTTTCGAATCCCGACGGCGGCAGCTTCAATCGGGGCGATGCAGCAACACTCCTTGGTGCACTTGCATGGTCGTACTACATGGGGTACATGAGCTATGCTGGCATCGAGCATTTAGGATCGCTTGGAACTGGAGGTCTGGTCCTCTTGCAGTGTGGAGTGACGGCGGCGCTCGGTGGAGTCTGGCACCTTGCCGCACATCTGCTCAACGTTTCGGACGCATCGTTCCTGGGGCGGTTCTCGATAACGTGGAATCTCGATGTTGTCATTGCGGTGCTCTACACAAGCATCCTGGCATCTGTGCTGGCAACGTACATTCAAACGCGGTTGCAGCCCGGTGTTTCTGCTACGAGGGTTGCGCTCATATTCGCGCTCGAACCAGTCTTCGCAACCCTGCTGGGGATCGTTGCCAACGGGGAGCGTTTGACCCAACGCGAAACAATCGGTGCCGCGGCTATTGGTGCAGCAGCAATGCTTCCTGCAGTGGTTCAACATTCGCAGCAGCGATGACGAAAGCAGAGATCCGCCGGCGATTGCTTGCAGCACGAGAGCAGCTGTCGCCAACCGAACGCCAGGAGTATTCCCTCGCCATTGCTGAACATCTCTGGGCACAGCCGGAGTATCTCATGGCGCGTGCGCTCCACGTGTACTTGCCAATTCGAGGAGAAGTAGATACCCAGCCGATTATCGAGCGTGCCTGGAGCGAGGGGAAAAGCGTCTTTGTGCCTGTTGTGACGCATGATGCATCCGAACTTGCTCATGCGGTAATGACAGCCGATAGCCAGCTCGACGAAGGACCCTACGGCATCCCTGCCCCTGCCGATGCTGTGCTGCTCGGCACTGCTGAACTCGATGGATACTCACCACTGGTTCTGGTGCCTCTTGTTGCATTCGATCGCATGTTGTACCGCGTCGGCTATGGCAAGGGATATTACGATCGGTTCTTGTCGAGCGTGCCGTTTGTGCGTTTTGGTCTGGCGTATGCGATGCAGTTCGTCGAGGAGATCCCGCGGGAGGAGCACGATCAGCAGCTCGATGCTGTCATCACTGAACTCGGTGTGGTACGACGATGATGCGCATCTTCTTGATTCTTGTTGCCACAAGTGCGATCGCTATTGCGCAGTGCACCGATGAACTCTTGCTCGATGGCAGTGAGCCATTGGTCGAGGCCCAGCTCGATACAACTGGCCTGTGGTGGGCGATCACAGCGCCCTATGCAGGGCAGCAGCGGCTGGTCGTCAATGGGTATCGAAGTGCAAGCTGCGACCGGGTCGGCCGTCCGGTTCTCTCCGCTGACGGTAACCACTGGGCCGCGTGGGTACAACGAGCCGGTATGTGGGAGCTTCTGGTGGATACCGTGACGATCCCAGTCCGCTGTGCGCAGCCGACAGCATTGGTTTTTGCGCCAAATGCTGCGGTGGTTGCGATCGGTTGCATGGAAGGATCAGCCGAAATCATTGCGCATCGCGACAAGCAGTACACTGCTGTGCGGCGGATCAGTGGACTTCTGCTCTCGCCTGATGGCGCACACATCGCATGGACGGAGAAGCTCCAGCAGCAACAGCGGCTTGTCGTTGATGGCAGAGAAGTCGCGACTGCCGATGAATTTCTCCTGGCAGGGTTCTGGAGCAATCAACGTCCGCTCTACGCTCAGCGTGCAGGTAGCCAGTGGCGCATCATGCGCGATACAGAGCTTGTTGCAGGTCCGTTCGAACGTGTCCGGGCTATCAACGTCAATCGCACCGGTACTGCGGCAGTTGCGCAGGTGCAGAATCTCGGCTGGCATTCGGTGCTCCTTTTGAGCGAGGACTACGAACGTCCGCTCCCAAGCCAGCAATACGATAGCGTTTGGTCAGTGGTGCTGCATCCATACTTGCCCCAGTACGGTGCTCTTGCGAGCCGGCAAGGGAACTTCTTCCTGCTGCATAGTGGCACCGAGTACGGCATCGGGCGCTTTCCACTTGAGCGCGTCAGCTTTACTCCTGACGGAAGTGAACTGTACGGACTCGGCTGTGATGTGGACTGTTTTTTGGTGCTCGATGGGCAGCGCCTGCCACTGGGACAGGATCTGAGTCCGGCGCAGGTGATCGCACGGCGGCCTGGATCGAAGACGTTTTCGTACAGTACGCCGACGAATCTCTTTGTTCGGCGAACCGACAAGGCTACGTTTACCTACAGCCGGATGTGCGACCACGTGCTACCGCCGATTTACAACCGCCGCCGAGGCCGCTATGAAGCTCTCGGCATTGTGCAAGGGCGGTTGTATCTGCTCAGTTGCCTGTGAGTGGCACGAGCAGCTACGCGATCGCTTTGGTTTGTGCGATGACTTCATCGTACGGTGGTTCAACCCCGGGATTTGGAGACGCTACCCAGATGTAGCGTATCGTGCCGCTCCCATCGAGGATGAACACAGCGCGGTTGCTTGTGTGGTAGCCTTCCAGACCGGCGAGGTTTTCGAAGAGCACGTCGTAGAGCTTCGAAACTGAGCGATCAAAGTCGGAAAGAAGCACAAATGGCAGCGAGTACTTCGTAGCGAACTCTTTGAGCACAAACGGCGGATCAACGCTGATGCCAATGACGTGAGCATTGGCTTCGCTAAAACGCTGCATCGAATCGCGGAGTGTGCACATTTCGGTGTCACAGACTCCGGTGAATGCACCTGGAAAAAATGCCAGGACAACTGGCTTGCCCAGGAATTCGTCCAGAGAGCGCTTTGTGCGATCCTGGTCGTAGAGCGTAAAGCTTGGTGCACGGTCACCAACGTTGAGTGCCATTGGCAATTCCCAAAGGATGTTCAACATTCGACGGTGCAAAGTTACAGTGGTTGCAATTCTGGGATTTTGCGTTCTGACAACATTGCTCTGGGCGCAGACCGATCGTCCTGAGCCAATCACCGCACGCTACGAGCTTGCCTCGACCGAGCGTGAACGCCAGGTAGATTTCGAGCGCATTCGTATTGCAGTACGTTTCGAACCGACCAAGCGGCGAGTCATCGGAACTGTAACGCATGTCTTCGTTCCACTGCGAACTCGTGTTGATTCCATCGTGCTCGATGGCGTTGGAATGACCATCCATCGCGTCCAGAGCGGAGAGCGCGAGCTTCGCTACCGCGTGACAGATACGACGGTCGTCATCTATGGAAGTTGGCGCTATCCCCAGCGCGATTCGCTCACGCTGGACTACGAGTGCACGCCACGGCGCGGACTCTACTTCCCAGGGTGGGATGACCCCACAGGCAGAAAGCGTAAACAGATTTGGACGCAAGGACAGCCATTCGACACGCGGCATTGGGTGCCGATCTACGACTACCCGAACGACAAGGCAATCACCGAAACAATCATCACGTTCGATTCCAGCTACACGGTGCTCTCGAACGGGACGCTGCGTTCAAAGAAACGCAACCCAGATGGAACCATCACCTGGCACTACGCGATGACAAAGCCTCATGCGACGTATCTCATCATGCTGGCAATTGGAAAGTATGGCTCCATCGAGCGTCGGACTAAGCGTGGTGTGCCACTGAAGCTGCTCTTCTATGCCGACCACCCAGAGTGGGCAGAGCCAACCTATCGCTATTCTGCGGAAATGGTTGATTTCCTCGAGGAGTTGCTCGGAGTGCCGTTCCCGTGGGAATCCTACTCGCAGGTCCCAGTTCAGGACTACATTGCAGGGGCCATGGAGAACACAACAGCGACCGTCTTCGGAGATTTTTTCCATGGTGATGCGCGCTTGCAGCTCGACCGCCCGTACATCGGGGTGAACATGCACGAGCTTGTGCACCAATGGTTCGGGGATTACATCACTCAGCGTGATGAGCGGAGCATCTGGCTCCACGAAAGCTTTGCGACGTTCTACCCGAAGCTCTTCTATCAACGCTTCTTCGGGGAGGACTACCACCAATGGATGCGCCGCGGAGAGCAGAATGCCGCACTTGGTGCAGCAACAAAAGACGACTACCCGATCCTCCATCACGCTGCTGGCACTGCACGCATCTACTCGAAGGGCTCGGCAGTACTCGACATGCTCATGGATGTTGTCGGCCAAGACCAGTTCCACCGTGCTGTGCGACTCTACCTGCAGCGACATGCTTACGGCACCGTCGAGACACGCGATTTCGAAAAAGCATTCGCCGATGCGCTTGGGATGAACCTTGGCTGGTTTTTCGACCAATGGCTCTATCGGGGTGGAGAGCCAGCCTACCGGGTGCGATACTCGCCTGTGAGTGATCCAGCCACAGGGATGCAGTGGGTCGAGTTTACCGTTGAGCAAACGCAAGCGACCGACGCATTGGTTGGACTCTTTCGCATGCCAATTACCTTCGAGGTGCACTACGAAGATGGCTCGGTCGAGCGTGTTCGCCAGTGGGTGCAGGATCGCGTCGAGCACGTTCGTGTGCCGAATCCTGGCGGAAAGACGGTTGCGTTCGCACTGTTCGATCCAGGTTCGGTGATCCTCAAAAAAATCGAGTTTCCGAAAACGACGCGGGAACTCATCGAGCAGGCCAGGCGTGCGCCGCTGATGATTGACCGGTACGATGCACTCGAGGCACTCCTCCGCGATAGCACGTTGAGCGATTCACTCAAAGCTGCCACGTTAGTTGAACGTTTTGCGGCAGAGCGGTTTTTTGCGATACGCTCGCTCATTGCGCGAACTCTTGCGCGTGAACACTCGTTCCATCGGTTCGAGGCAGTACGGCGGACGCTTGGCGCTGCGCTCGCCGATCGTGAAGCAGAGGTACGGCGTGCGGTGATTTCGTCGCTCGGGAGCGTTCCGCCGTGGCTTGAGCGGGAGTGTGTGGAGCTGCTCAGTGATTCATCCTACCAAGTTGCACAGATAGCACTCGAACAGTTGGCAGCATCCTTCCCCGACAGAGCGATGGAGTACGTTGGCCAACTCGAACGAAGATCACTCGGGGATGAGTGCGCTGGCTATCGGGTTCGGATTGCATGTGATCGAATCCGCGCCGAACGTGGCGATACTGCAGCGCTCCAGCGATTGGTGGAGTATGCCTCACCAAGCTATGAGTTCGTCACGCGACAGAATGCGATCGCTGCGCTCCGCGCTGTTGATTGGTGCGATACAACACTTGCACGATACTTGGTTGAGGCACGGTTCCACTTCAACCAGCGGCTGGTGTCTGTAGCACGAGAAGCGATCGGTTTCTTTGCAAAGCAATCGCGCTACCGCACACTCTTCCGAGAGCGTATGACCACGCTGCCGGAGCGTTGGATGCGCGATGCTCTCCAGGAGGCGTTGCAATAGCGGAACGCCTGCGCTGCGCAAACTGTTTATCGCATCCAGCGTCGTACGAAAGCAAGAGATGGATTCAGTCGTTGCACTTTTCGGTGTATGCAAACGGTATCGCCAACGGATTGCACTCGATGATGTTTCATTTGCGATTGGACGGGGCGAAGTCGTTGGGTTACTCGGCTCCAATGGTGCAGGCAAGAGCACGCTACTACGCATCATCACGGGTTTAGTGCGGCCCACGTGCGGCGAGGTTCGGCTGTTTGGAAAGCCGCTCAGCCCAACAGTTCGCAGTCGTATTGGGGCGCTCATCGAGCGCGCCGATGCTTACCCCTACTTGATGGGCGCAGAGAATTTAGAGATCGTGCTCCGGCTTCGCGGGCAATCGCCAACGCGGTCGCATATCGAGGCGCTGCTCGAGCGTGTAGGCCTTGCCGATGCGATGGACCAAGTCGTGCGGACGTATTCCTACGGGATGCGGCAACGGCTCGGTCTTGCGATGGCGCTGGCAGGCGATCCGGAATTGGTCATCCTCGATGAACCCGTCAATGGGCTTGATCCTCGAGGGATCGCAGATGTTCGGCAGCTTATTGCCGCGTTGCAAAGAGCAGGGAAGACGGTCATCATCTCGTCACACTTGCTTTCCGAAGTTGAGCTTGTAGCAACTCGTTTGGTGGTGCTCCGTGATGGGCGCATCATTGCAAATGGGGCACTTGAACAGCTGCTTTCCCGTGTGGCGTCGCATGCGACGATCGAGACGGTCCAGCCAGCCGACGTGGTTGTCGAGCTCCTCAATCGGCGGTGGAACGTTGAGAAAATCCGTCCGCACGCAGTCCGCATCGCTGCTGAGGATGTCCACAACGCAGTTGTTCATCTCATCGCCGCAGGTATCTCCATCCGTGCGGTGATTCCGGAACGTTCGCTTGAGCAGTTTTACTTTGCAGCAACGACATGATCGTACGGTTGGCTCGACTTGAGCTGTGGAAAATTTATCGCAAGCCTCGCTCGTGGATTGCGTTTGCAGCAATCGCGGTGCTCGTCAGCATTGTTCACGTTGTGATTTTCCTGCAGGGAGAGCAGCTGACTGCACTTGCGCTGCAAGGTATTGAGCAATACCTCCAGATCGAGGGGCAGTACGTGCACGGCTATCTGGTGGCATTCATCGTGCAGGGGCTTCTCTTGGTGCACTTGCCGTTTCTTGTTACGCTGGTTGCTGGAGATCTGCTTGCGGGGGAAGCGGCTGCGGGGACGTTGCGCATGTTATTCCTTCAGCCAGTTCCGCGGTGGAAGGTTGTGCTGGCAAAAGTGCTGGCATTGGGGCTGTATGTAGCCAGTGTTGTTGTATTCCTGGCTGTAATTGCTCTCGGAGGCGGTGTGCTACTTTTCGGTGTTGGGGATCTCGTGGTGCTCAAAAGCGCAGGTGTTGTCGTCATTCCCTCCGGCGATGTGCTCTGGAGATTTGTCGCAGCCTACAGCTACAACTGGCTTGGGCTGATGACTGTCGCATTATTGGCGATGCTATTCGGTTCGCTGACCGACAATGCACTCGGTCCAGTGATCGGAGCAATGGCAGTCGTCATCGTGATGACGGCAATTGCGTTGCTCGATGTTCCGCTGGTTGCGCAGCTTTCCGATTGGTTTTTCACCACTCATGCAGCAGCTTGGCGGCTTTTGTTCGATAGCCCAGTGCCAACGATGCAGGTGGGGCGCTCTGGAGCAGTGTTGGTTATGCACTGTGTTGTCTTTTCTATCGTCACTGTAGCCGTGGTTGAGCGACGTGATGTGCTCAGCTAAGGGTGGGTTCTGTTACCCGCTGAGATAGATAATGTTTCACCCATTGATGGAGAAAGCGATGAATGCAGCTGTTCTGGCCTCGATCCAAGAGCAAATTCAAGCTGAACTTGAATCGGCTTACCTTTACTTTGCGCTTGCGTTGCAGTGTAAAGATCGCGGGCTGCCTGGGACTGCACGGTGGCTCATCCTCCAGCACGACGAAGAGCGCTCCCATGCGATGAAATTCATCGAGCACGCGCATGCGCGGGGGCAATCGGTCTCTCTTGCGGACATTCGCATCAAGAAAGTTCAGTGGGAGAGCCTTGAGCAACTCTTCCGCAGTGTGCTCGAGCATGAACAGTACATCACAGGGCGAATTCATGCGATGTACGAACTGGCACAGCGGGAGCATGACTATCCGATTTTGCCGCTTCTGCAGTGGTTCATCGAGGAGCAGGTCGAGGAAGAGGAAGCAGTACGGACAATCCTGGACAAAATCGCGATGGTCGGCCAGACGGGGTCGAGTCTCTATCTGCTCGATCAAGAACTCGGTCGGCGCGCCGAGTAGTTACTGCCGGCCGAAAACGTCGGGATATTCGTACTCGAGGTACTTCTCGGTGGTGAAGTAGCGTTCAAGGCTATCGAGAAACCACAGCCAGCCGGCATAGAGCTCGTGGTAGTCGTGCTCAGTTTGGATATTCCAGTGGCGGATGCTTACTCGGGTCGTGATGCGGTTGACTTTGGTGATCTCGACGACGACCTTGCTTTCGCCACGATTGAGTGGACTGATCCAGCGCAGCATCCATCGCTGTGCAGGCTCGTACTCGATGAACTCGGCGATCGGCAGCCCCTCGGCAGTGCGGATCAAACCGCCAGGGCGGAAGTCGAACTGAAGCGGTGGATCAAGCCAGAGCGGCCGCTCTTGGCTGTTTGCAATAGCCCGCCAGACGCGTTCGATCGGTTGCCGAAGAGTGCGCCGGAGAGTCAGAGAGTACGTGTTGTTGTAGGAGACAAAGGCCATGGTTCCTCCACCATCCGATGTTCGAACACTACTAACAATGCAAAACGCTGCGGTTTTGTTTCGAGTTCTCGTTATTTTTGCGGTCAGTCGGGGTGTAGCGCAGCCCGGTTAGCGCACCTGCTTTGGGAGCAGGGGGTCGTGTGTTCGAATCACACCACCCCGACAGTCACGCGCCGAGCGTTGGCGATGGAGCCGACGCTCGGCATTCGTTTAGAATGCTACTGGAAGGGCTGCAGTTTTCCGTGCTTTGAGCGTGCGTGCAATTGAATCGGGAAGTGCAGTGAAGAAGCGATAGCCTGTCGCACGTTCGATGTCGCTGATTGTGGTGACAAATTGTTCCCATGAGCCTGAAATATCTGGGCGGTTCGGCATTCGCACTGCAATTGTAGGCGTCTGAGTAGTTACAGCATCTGCACCATGCCCTTTGGGAAGAACGACGATGATTTTGAAGCATTCAGCGGGGACTCGGACGCCGCGCCCGATCGTTGTACGGCTGGTATCGTGATAAATTGGGCCGGCGATGATGAAGAGTTCGCGGCTACCTTCCTTGCAGAGATGCTCGACGTACTCTTCCAGCCGCAACCATGGACCAGCGTTGAGAGCGTGATACTGTGGGATGATATTTGTGGTGTAAAAGGTTGTCAGGTTATCCTCTGGTGTGCGTGTGCGCTCTTCGGAGCGGACAAGATGCCCACGGTCGAATCCAGAGTTGGTGTAGTCGCGGTGGAGGACAGGCGGGTACTGCGGGGGTAAAAGTGGATCGGGAAGAAACGGACCGCGATGGCGCGGTGCTGTGCCATACCACCAGGCACTTTGATTCCATGCAACCCAATTTGCGCAGCGCGTCGTTGGATTGTACGAGAGCACATATTGCGAACGCTCGATGATGACGTCGTCATCGTCCGATGCGTCGCGCGGAACACCGAGCAAGATGTGGAGCGCAGGGCTTCCGGCGAATCGTTCTCCCAGATAGTGGCTTGTGTCGGGGAGAACCGTGGTCGGTCTTTGTCCGATTTGGTGCTGCGTATCGTGCTGCTGGAACCAAATCAGAGCATATGCCGCCAGCAGAATGAGCAAGCTCCAAATGATCTGCCGCCGGTTCCGCGGCATGCGTCGCACAGGAGGAGTAACACGTCGCATCGGCTACAGGCGTTGGTGGTACGAGAACGAATGTGCAGCAGGATGTGAGAGCCACGCATCGAGCGTCATGCCGTTTGCGTCGCGGTCACTGGTGATTGGCTCGGTGTTTGGGTCAAGTGCCCAGGGAATAGCCAGCGCAGGGTCGTTCCATCGAATGCTTCCCTCCGCCGATGGGTTGTATGGAGCGGTGCACTTGTAGTGAACGATTGCGCTGTCGCTCAGCACCAAAAATCCATTGGCAAAACCCGGTGGAATCCACACCAGACGAGGCTCATCGGCGCAAAACTCTCCGGTCCAGTGCTTGCCGCAGTGTGGCGAATCGGGGCGAATGTCGAGTTCGACAAGCTGAATCCGACCGTAGAGCACGCTCAGCAGCTTCCCTTGCGGCGGGTCCCACTGAAAGTGCATCCCACGAATGACACCCCGGCCAGATGCCGAGACATTGTCTTGGACAAAGTGCGTCGGCAGACCGAGCGCGCTCAGCGCTTGGGCGTTGAAGCTCTCGAGAAAGTAGCCGCGTCGGTCACGGAAGACTTGCGGACAAATCACAGCGATGCCATCGAGCGCTGTCGTTTCAAGTGCGAACTGTGCCATCACGTGTCATACGATGTGCAGAAAACCTCAGTGCGTTCAGGGTAGGTTGCGCGAAAATGCTCGATTGCAGCAATTCGCTCGCTGCGGCGCTCAGGGAGGATGCTGCAGAGCCAGCGGTGATCGGCATCGAATTGCCGCGATCGGAGAAGCAGCGCGAGTGCTTGTTCTGGCCCGCGGATGCTCGAAAGCCGAATTCGCTGCGGGAGCGGAAGGGGTGGCGGCTCGAAACGTTCATTTCGAAACGCGAAGTACTGCTCGGCAATCTTGAGCGATGCAGCCAGCTTTGCGTTGATTGAGTGTCCAGCAATGTGCGGCGTTGCCAGCAGCGCGCGACGAGCCAACGTTGGCGAAACATCTGGTTCACGCTCCCAGACGTCCACAGCGACTGCAACACCGCTCCGCGATCGTTCGAGCAGCGCTCGTTCGACGATGACACCGCCGCGAGATGTCTGAATGATCAGCTGCGCAGCAGATTGCTGCAACTGCGCCTGCTTCAAGAGCCGAACGGTGGGATACTTCCCGCTCTGCACAAGCGGCACATGAACCGTGATCACACTGCTTTCAGCAAGAAGCGCAGTAAGCGATGCGACACGGACGTATGGTGGAAATTCAAAACCTTGCTCTACAAGCGGTGGATCGTTGGTAACGATCTCCATGCCCAACTCATGGCAATATTCCGCAACACGCCGACCGATATTGCCAAATCCAACGATGCCAAGTGAGCAGCGGCGTAAGGGGATGTTCTGCTGTGCGTTCCACAGCAGAATGCTCGCCAAGACATACTCAGCGACGGCATTGGCATTGGCGCCAGCGGCGAGTGCAACACGGTAGCGTGGATCGGAAAGGATCTCCGGTGCTATGTGATCGCAACCACTGGTGACTGAACCGAGGAACTCGACCGGAGTGCCCTCGACCAGTTCGCGACTTACGCGGAGCGTCGAACGAAACATTAGTGCACGGCATCCTGAGGCGATCAGCTCGTCTCGTTGGAGTTGACGCACGTCCACGCTGCGCACCTGCTCAAGTGGTGCAAGCAAGTCAGCCAGCAGTGGGATAGTTCGGTCAACGAAGATCATCGGCGGAGGCGAAGCGTTATGCCACTGACATCCCACCGTGCTTTGATCGAGATCGGGATGGGACGCTCTGCTACTGGTTCTCCATAGCGCAATGGCCTAAGACTCCCGCTATCGTAGCGACCATTGGCATTCTGATCGCAGAATGCATCGAGTTCGTATTTGCCTTCTGGCAGAAAAGGAATTCTAAAGTGTCCGCTGGAATCGGCCATGGCAGTTGCGACAATCGCATGCTGGGCAGTGCGCACGATGACAACTCGCTGTTGGCAATTGCAGCAGCTGTCGTTGACGATACCACTGAGGCTCCCGCCGGTACGCGTATCGAGTGTGACAATTGTCCGAACAAGAAACCCTGTATCGCTCGACGATGCCCCACGCCAAGAGCGGACACCTCGAAGTTGCACCAGCCACGTGTAAGTAGTCGCTGGCTCGAGTGAATCGCGCGCTTGAACGCGGAGAGAAGCATTGTCGGGTTGCTCGATCGCTATCGGGATGGTATCCCGGTGCGGTTGCTTGATGAGCGCAACCTTGGGAAGCTCCGCAAGTGCATCTGTCCACATAACGCGCAGTACGGGCTTGAGATCTGCGTTCCAGGTGGTGTCCCGATTGGGCTCGATACTGCGAATACTCAGCGGGAGAGTATCGGGGGTGGCAAGACCTTTGAAAGCGAAGGAAACCGTGTCAGGAAGACGAGCACCAGTCGAATCTGCAATGAGAGCACCGGGCGTGAGTATGAGTCGGTAGCTGGTTGTGTCGCTGAGCAGCTCGCCGCTGATGAACTCAATCGTCTGGGGTCCGCTGGCCATTGTTGCTGCAATTGGGACTCGACGCGCACTTGCAGATTCGACAAGCTGCACCATGCGACTGCTGATGTGCTCCAGTGGTGCGGAGAACTCAATGCGAATTCGCCGAGAACTGATGGCTCTGCAGGAAATGACTTCAAGCTCACGCGGGCTGCTGGAGTACCCTAACCAGATACGCACCGATGGTGACTGGGCGGGTGGCTGCGCTTGGATAGATGCTGCAGCAACGCCGACAGGCTCGCCCGCTTCGAACGAACCTGTTCCATTGACATCGGCATATGCAGCGACTACAAAACGTAAGCACGGCAGTGCATCGGCGAGAAATCGGCCGTCGGCTGCAGCGGGGATGCGATATTCGAGTGCGGATGCTACGGAATCAGCCGGGCGCAGTACTGCGTACAGTGGAGCCGAGACCGAGCTTGTGATCAATCCATGGATTTGGCAGCTATCGAGTTGATCGCCGGTCGAGAAGACGAGCGTGAACGGCTCAGTTGCCCTGTTCCCATGCAAATCGCGGAAGCCAGTTGCAATGCTCATGCGATAGGTGGTCTGCGGGCGAAGACTGTCGAAGGCGATGGTGACCCTCCGACCGCTCCAATCGAGTTGGTAGGGTGCTGTCGGCGTGATACTAAGGTTCCGCGCGATGTCGCTCCGCTCGACGTATTCGCTAAACGTCAGCCTTATCGCCAGCTGCGAGCCGATCCTAATCATTCCGTTCGGGATGCTGCACTCTTCGACAAGCGGTGGGGTCCGATCTTCTGGACCGCCGGACGGCGGGAGAACAACCGCGCAGCTGAGCATACCAATTGCTATCGCACTTGTTGCAGTGCGAACCAACCAGCGAAGATGATGTATAGAAACCATTCGCTTGCGACGAACAGAAGGGAAAACGATGTTGCCGTTGCGGGAATAACCCACGCAGCCACAAGTGTGGCGCAGGCTACTGTTGCAATCGCTGCTGCGACGAAACGGTCCTGCATGCGGGAGATCAGTACAACTTCGAATGCAGTTTTCAGCGATAGACCAGCGCTGGCAATCGCAAGAAGGCGCATCGGCGCGATGGCTTCCTCGAACTGAAACGTCCAGCCGATGAGGGGCTCTGCACCGAGGAACAGGACGATCCCAGCAGCAAAAGCGACGGCCGATCCAAACAGAAGAACATTGCGTTCGCGTGCAGGCTGCCGATCAGTTGCAAGTAGAGGGAGCGCGGCGTTGAACAGCGCACCGGGCAGAATTCGCACTGCACTGTAGATGCGAAAGGCCGCCGCGAAAAAGCCAAGCATCACACTATCTGCGCGCATACCGAGCACGACAAGTGGTGCTCGGTGAACAATTGTGCTGGCAACGTTGACCAGCCACAGTTGCCGTTGCATTCGCAGTTGATGGGCGATGTCGTTCCATCGGATCAAGCAGGTGGCGTGGCGAATTCCCTCGATGCTGCCGCGTGCCCGCGCGTAGAGGAACGCAAGGTGCACTGCCCGTCCGATGCTGACTGCAGCCATCGTTGCTACTACTGCGATGATACTGCCGCCAGCCAGTATCACCCCACTCATTGCGCAGGCGCTTGCCAAGCTATACGCACTGCTGAGCAGTTGGGGAGCAACGTAGCGGTTCATTCCACGCAGTGCCGCAAGGATGGTGAAGCTCCCGCAGCTTGCGAGTGTATCGAGCAACGCGAGCATGGTCAGCAGCGCGCTCTCAGCATGGTGTAGCCACGCGACTGCCACCGCACCGGGCGTGGAGATAACCCAGAGCAGCAGCTTGGTGACAAGTGCAATGCTCACGAGCTTGTCGGCTGCTGAGGTGTCGTGGGCAACCGCACGCGGGAGCCAAATGTTGTATCCGGCATCGGCGATGATTTGTACGATTCCTGCTACCGTCATCGCCAGCGAGTATGTGCCGAGTACCGCTGGACCAAATGTACGCGCGATGATGATCGCCACGACTGCATACGCAAGCAGCGTGATTGCATCGCCGACACTGAGCCAAAACGTTGTTCGTAGTATTGCGCGTTGTGTCAATGTTGAGACAAATGCACAGCGTGCAAGTTACCACCAAGAATGCAGAAACGTTGGCTGAATGGCTCGCTGCTGCTGATGATGCATCGTTGCGCCTGCGTTCGATCCAGCGGGAGTGGTTCGAGCGGGATACCATCACCATCGCGCGAGAATTGCTCGGAACTATCCTTGTTCGTCGCAGTGCATCCGGGAAGATACTGGCAGCGCGAATTGTCGAGACGGAAGCGTATCTACCCGATGATCCGGCAAGTCATTCTTGGTCAGGGATGACGGCTCGCAACCGTGCGATGTTCGCTTCTGGTGGGTGCCTGTACGTCTATCGGATCTACGGCGTACACCGCTGCGTCAATATCGTCACCGACCGGGAGGGCATTGGGGCAGCGGTCTTGCTGCGTGCAGCTGAACCGCTTATGGGCATCGAAGAGATGGTAATGCGCCGTGGGCGAAGCCTCCCCCGCGAGCGCTTGCTGAGTGGGCCGGCAAATCTTGCGCGCTGCTTCGGCTTTGAGCTTGATGACAACGGTTGCTCGTGCTGCGGAGAGGGTACCTGGATCCTTCCGCCACTGGTGCGTCCATCGGCGATTGGAATTTCACCACGCATCGGGATTACACAAGGCAAAGAGTTGCTGCTGCGGTTTTTCGAGCCAAATTCTCCAGCAATTTCTGCCCATCGCCGAGCGACTGTTCTCGAGCCAGTTGTGCACTGAGTTTTCGACATTCTTTCCACCGGTGGCGTCAATGCTTGGATGGCGAATCCATTGCTGTGTAAATTTGAACTGTGCTCGGTGCATCCGTTTGCACGCCGAAGGCATGCTCTCCTTTCGATTGCAACAGTGAGTGTATGAAAACATCCAGTGGTGGCGCAGCGTCCGTGCTCAAATGGGAAACGCTCGAGCGGCGTCCAGATGGCAATTTCCGCATCTTCGACGTTGAGTGGGTTCGGCGAAAGCATCCGGAAACAGGCGCGAGCGCTGAGTTTGTGGTCTTGCATACACCGGTATGGGTCAACGTCATACCCATCACACCGCAAGGACGCGTGGTGATGGTGCGGCAGTACCGCCACGGTGCCGATGCGGTTACGCTTGAGTTTCCAGGCGGCGTTGCAAGTGCTAGCGAAGAACCGGCTACTGCTGCGATGCGCGAGTGCGTGGAAGAAACTGGCTACCAAGGTTCGGCAGACGAGATCGAACTGCTCGGTGTGCAACTTCCGAATCCTGCGTTCATGGCGACGCGGTGCTACTCGTTTGCGTGGTATGGCTGCCAGCGCAGAGCAGTGCCGCAATGGGATGAGCACGAAATCGTCGAAACCGTCGAGTTACCGCTCGAGCAAGTCGATCGCCTGATTGCTGCCGGTCACATTCAGCATTCGATCATTCTGGCTGCGTGGACACTGTTTCGGCTACGGACGAAGGTCGTCGAACATTCCAGGAGGTTGTGATGGGCAAAGTCGTCACGATTGCAAACCAAAAAGGTGGAGTCGGAAAGACTACCACTGCTGTCAATCTTGCTGCATCACTGGCCGCGGCTGAGCAGCCGACGCTGCTGATTGACATTGATCCACAAGCGAATGCCTCCAATGGCTTGGGCGTTGATACGCGCCAACTGGAGCGAACAATCTACGACGTGCTCGTTGGGAATGCAACGATCGGGGAGGTGACGCTGCCGACGGAGATGCCGTTCCTCGAACTGGTGCCCTCGCACATCAACTTGGTGGGGGCGGAGATCGAGCTGGTAGATTTCCCTCGCAGGGAGAATATCCTCCGCCAAGCAATCGAGTCGGTTCGGCGCAAGTACACGTACATCCTCATTGACTGCCCGCCGTCGCTTGGACTGTTGACGCTCAATGCGCTGACTGCTGCTGACTCTGTGCTGATTCCTGTTCAATGCGAATACTACGCGCTCGAAGGATTAGGCCAGCTCCTCCACACCATCTCTATTGTTCGGCGACACTTGAATCCACAGCTGGACATCGAGGGTGTGCTGCTAACGATGTACGACAGCCGGTTGCGGCTTTCCAACCAGGTCGTCGAGGAAGTGCGCAAGCATTTTCAAGAGAAAGCTTGTACGACGGTCATCAATCGGAACGTTCGGCTCTCGGAGGCGCCCAGCCACGGCAAACCTGTTCTGCTCTACGATGCGCTCAGCCTTGGCGCCCGCAATTACCTTGAGCTCGCCCGCGAGATCATGGAGCGAAATGCTGAGCTCCATCGTCGGCCATATCAAACCGTGCACGTTCAACACTGATGGAGCATTCATCTGCCATGAAGAAGACCAAACCCGTCGGGTTGGGCAAAGGGCTTGGGGCACTCATCCCGCGTGAGCTTCCGCCAATCGAGGCGCCAGGCTCGCTGGTCGTTGATGACGGTACTATCACTGGTGCTACAGCGCTCATCGAGATCACAAAGGTTCGACCCAATCGCTACCAGCCACGCCAGGACTTCGATGCCGAGGCACTCGAAGAACTCACGCGCAGCATCAAGGAAAAAGGCGTTATCCAGCCGATTACAGTCCGCCGGGTTGACGATGGCTATGAACTCATCGCTGGAGAGCGGCGCGTCCGTGCTTCGATTGAAGCAGGACTGACGATGATTCCTGCGTACATCCTCGATGTTGAGCGTGACACGGACATGCTCGAGCTGGCGCTCATCGAGAATGTTCAGCGAGAAAATCTCAACCCCATCGAAGTTGCGCTGGGCTACCAGCGTCTCATCGAAGAGTGCCACCTGACGCAAGAGGAAGTCGCCGCGAAAGTGGGCAAGGACCGAACGACAGTGACCAATTTCCTGCGTTTGCTCAAGCTCTCCGAGCCTGTCCAAGAGGCGCTCCGCACCAAGAAGATCACGATGGGGCATGCTCGCGCGTTGCTTGCAATCGAGGACCCACAGCTCCAAGTGCGCGTTCTCGAGGATGTCATCGGCAAGGACCTTTCCGTGCGAGCAACGGAAGCGCTCGTCCGTGATGTCGAGCTTGGGAAGATTCGCTACGATAACGGAAAGCAAATCAATCGGCGGGCACCCCAACCAGCTGAACGAGCAGAGGTCATTTCCACTCTGGGGGAAATTGAGCGCCAGCTCCGCGCGATCTTTGCGACGAACGTCCGCGTCAAGACGAAATCCTCCACTGGCGCCGGCACAATCGAGATAGACTTTTACTCGATCGAGGATCTTGAGCGTCTGCTCGACCTTTTTGTGCTCATCGAACGCTCTCTTCGCTCCTAACAATGCTCATGCCCGACGAGAACGCACTCCTGCTCCGTAATGAAGTACCCTACCGCGTGCGCTACGCCGATACCGACCAAATGGGGTACATGTACAATGGGCACTACTTACGCCTTTTCGAGATCGGTCGGACCGAGCTCCTCCGCCAGGCAGGCGTGCCGTACCGCCAACTGGAAGAGCAGGGGCTGCTGCTACCCGTGCTCGAAGCGCATGTCCGCTACCGTGCGCCTGCATTCTATGCCGATGTGCTGACGATTGTT
>BEHW01000028.1 GCA_002898675.1 bacterium HR20 | reverse complement strand
GGACCTCGATGTGAATGTCAATGCGATCGAGCAGCGGGCCGGAAATTTTCGCCATGTAGCGCTGAATCTGCTGTGGGGTGCAGGTGCATTCGTGCTTTGGGTTGCCGAAGTTGCCGCAGGGACACGGGTTCATCGAGCAGACGAGCATCACGTTGCATGGGTACTCGACGGTCATCTTCGTCCGCGAGATCGTGATGCGGCGTTCTTCGAGAGGTGGGCGCAACACCTCGAGCACATTCCGCGCAAACTCCGGAAGCTCATCGAGGAAGAGGACGCCGTGGTGTGCCAACGAGATTTCTCCAGCTCTGATGGTGTTCATCCCTCCCCCAACGAGCGCTGCATCGCTGATGGTGTGGTGTGGGGCACGGAAGGGACGTTCGGTCACAAGCGCTTGCCCCGGCGGGAGCAATCCCGCCACGGAGTGGATGCGCGTCGTCTCGATTGCTTCTGCCAGCGTCATCGGCGGAAGGATACCAGGCAGCCGCCGTGCAAGCATCGTTTTGCCCGAACCCGGCGGGCCGATCATGATGACGTTGTGCCCACCAGCAGCGGCGACTTCGAGCGCGCGCTTGACGGCTTCTTGACCTTTGACGTCCGCAAAGTCAGGTTCATGGTGGCTCCGATGCCGTTCGAACAGCTCGGCTGGATCTACGGTGACTGGTGCGGGGGCGAGTTCGCCAGTGAGGATGGAGACTACCTCACCGAGCGATTCTGCAGCCAGCACGTCGAGCGCTTGCGCCAGTGCGGCTTCTTCCGCATTCGGTGCAGGGACGATCATGCGACGATAGCCGCGTGCGCCTGCTTCGAGCGCCATCGAGAGTCCGCCGCGAATCGGACGGAGTGATCCATCGAGCGCAAGCTCACCGACAACGAGCGTAGCGCCGAGCATCTCCGGCGCGATGATGCCGCTTGCCGTCAGTATGCCGATCGCAATGGGCAAATCGAAACCAGAACCTTCCTTGCGGATGTCCGCAGGTGCAAGGTTGACGGTGATCTTCCGCTGGGGGAATGCAAAGCCGCTGGACTTGATCGCTGCCGTGACGCGCTCGCGAGATTCGCGCACTGCGGAATCGGGCAATCCCACCACGACAAAGCCTGGCAGTTGCTGCTCCAGATGCGTTTCGACCTCGACGATGAATGCCGAGATTCCCACTACCGAAGCTGAGGAAATGCGCGCGTACATCGTCCCACGTTGCCGATGGTTTCCACTCGCTGCGAAAAATACGAGCTTGCTCGGCACCGAGCCATTGTTTGTACGTCAGTGCGTGGTATTTTTACTTCCGCCTTTGCAGGCAGTGCCTGCAGGACGAATCTTCACAAATGGAACGATAGCGATGCACCGAGCTTTGCACTGTGCTCTTGCGCTTGCAATGCTCCTGATTTGCAGCAGTGCTGCGGGAGCGCAATTACTTCCGAACGAAGGAATGGGCCAGGAAGATCCATTTGCGCGGGAGGTTGAGTTCTGGAAGCAGCGAGCATTCCCTTTCGACCGTATCCCGGAGGGCGCGTATGAGCGCGCGATCGAACAAGCCGAGCGCCTTGCCCACCGCAAGGGTGCAGCTGCAGCGCTTGCAGCACAGCCCGAGTGGAAGCTCATCGGACCGGATAACATCGGCGGACGTACGCGGACGGTCGTGCACCATCCAACGCAATCGGGCGTGGTGTACGTCGGCGCTGCTGGTGGTGGCATCTGGCGAACGACTAACAGCGGTGCGTCGTGGGAGCCACTGTTTGACAACGGTGTCTCGCTGAGCATGGGCGCACTGGCAATTGATCCGAACAACCCCGATGTGCTCTATGCGGGCACTGGGGAAATCACACCTGCCTCGAACATGCAGGATGCCTGGGGAACTGGGATGTACAAATCCACCGATGGTGGCCGCACCTGGCGGCGGATTGGTCTTTCCACCGTCGGCGCGTTTTCGAAAGTGTACGTCCATCCGAAAAACTCGAATCTCATCTATGCAGGCGGGGTGCGGAGTGCACCAGGGCTCTACAAATCCACCGATGCTGGGGCAAGCTGGCAGCGGATGAATCGCTTTGCGATCAGCGACATCACGATTGATCCAAACGACGAACGCAAGCTCTGGATCGGCGTCTGGGGCAATGGCGTCTGGCGTTCAACCGATGGTGGCGAAACCTTTTCGCGGACGTCGAACGGTATGCCACCGGCAGATCAAATCGGACGCGTCTCTGTGCAGTGCGCTCCCTCGAACACTGCGATTCTCTATGCGCTCATCGAAGGTCCTGACCCAACCGGCCAGGTGACGACTAATACCGTTGGTGCCATCTACAAGTCCACTGACGGTGGCAATACCTGGCAGCGCGTTTATCAAGGCGACAACAGCTTTTTCAACGGGCAGGGTGCCTACGACAACTTCGTGATGGTGCACCCAACCAATCCCGACATCGCATTCGCCGGTGGGATTGATCTGTGGCGCACAACCAACGGCGGGTCGAGTTGGACGAACGTCACCCAAGGGTACAGTGGCGGCAACGTGCATGTTGACCAGCATGCCGGCGCGTTCAATCCGCTCAATCCGAATGAAATCTACCTTGCCAACGATGGCGGCATGTACCGCACGACCAGCGGGGGTGGGCTGGGGCAATGGCAAGCGATCAATAGCGGCTATGCGGTGACGCAGTTCTACGCGATGGACATTGACCGCAGTGCCGAACAGAAGACCTACGGCGGCACGCAAGACAACGGCACGCTCGGAAGCGTCCAACAGCAGACCTCGTGGCAATCCATCTGGGGTGGCGATGGGTTCTACACCGTCGTCAACATCCTCAACCCAGCGATAATCTACGGCGAGGTGTACTACGGCGACATGTGGTGGCGCAACCTTTCGACGGGGCAGACGGGCTCGTTTACCGCTGGCATTGATGCTAACGACCAAGGTGCGTGGGCGTCGCCGCTGGTGCTCGATCGCTCGACCGGTGCGCTCTATCACGGCAGAAGCAAGCTTTACCGTAACTACGTCGGTGGAACACGTTGGGAGGCAGGTTCGCCGGACGTCTTCGATCCGCAAGCGAAGATTAGCGCGATCGGCCCATCGCCGGTGGATGAATCGCTCATCTACGTCGGTCTGGAAAACGGCCGCGTCTTCCGCACCGATAACGGAGGCATTGATTGGACCGAGGTTACCCTCAACGGTTTGCCGCTGCGCTTTGTCCGCGACATCATCTGCTCGCCTTCGGATCCGAACACTGCGTGGATTTGCTACTCGGGCTACGGCACTGGCCACGTCTTCAAAACCACTGATCGCGGCCGGAGCTGGCAGGACATCAGCACGACACTGCCTGATGTACCGGTCAACGCAATTGATGTCTATCCCACCAACGAAGACGTCATCGTCGCAGGAACCGATGCGGGTGTGTTCATCACGTTCAACGGTGGGCAATCCTGGACACCACTCGGGCGCGGCTTGCCGCGAGCGCCGGTGCTCGATCTGCAAATTTTCCCCGAACGGAACGTTGTGCGTGTTGCGACGCACGGCCGCTCGATGTGGGAATGCGCAATTCCTGCCGAACGCATCACCGAACCGGAGATTACTTCGCCGTTGGGCGGCGAGGTTGTCACCGCCACCAGCGCGATGGTGTTTTCCTGGCATGGATTCCAGGAGCCTGTCACGCTGGAAATCACCTACACCGACGGCCAGTATTGGACCACCCTCGCAACGAATGCCGTCGGCGGGGCGTTCCGGTGGATCGTCGAAAACCGCCCCTCTGAGCGGGTTCGCATTCGCGTAACGGAGGTTGGCAATCCTCTCGTGTCGGTGGTTTCCAATCCGTTCACAATCCTCGAATTCCAGCGCGGCTCAGTGCAGAGCACAGTATCTATCCCGCACGTTGCCTATGGCTTGGCTTACGACGGCAACGGTGGATTGTGGACCACGAGCTTCTACACGCCGTACCTCTACAAGCTCGATGCAACGACGCTTCAGATCCGCAAAACCATCAAGCTCCCCGCCGGCGATACGGTCAACTGTACCGACTTGACGATTGATCGCCAGCGCGGAATTCTCTACGTGCACCGCCTGCTCAACACGTCCAACGGAGCGGGCGCACGTATCCTCGTGCTCGACACCAATGGCACGCTTCTCCGTCGCAGCGCAAGCCCGGCGACGTCCTACGGTCTTGGGATTGAACTGGTGGGCGAGAAGCTCGTTCTCAACGAACGCGACGGCGCGCAGCGCATTCTGATCTGCGATCCCCAGACGTTCCAAGTCGAGCGGACGCTCGATAATCCCTTCCGCGAATTCTACGGTCCGCGCTGTTTGGCCTACGACGGCAGCCGCTACCTCTACCAGGTTGGGACACAGTTCACTGCTGGTGGAGGGGGCTTGCAAGCAGCGTTCTTGCTGCGGCTCGATGCTGCCGATCCAAGCCGCGAGCTCGATCGCATGGAGCTGGTCAATTCGAGCGGGGGAACGATCAACGCCCGCGGCGTCGAGTACGACCCTCGCGATGGCAACTATTGGATCACCGATTTGGCAGGCAACATTTACAAGATCGCCAGTTTCGATACACCCTCGAACCCGCTCAGCCAGGTTCCAGGTAGGTTTGAGCCGCGGGCGTACCTTCTTGTTACACCTAACCCAGCGCGCGATCGCGTTGCGTTTCGCCTGCTGCTTGGCAGCGAGGCTGCAACGGCGGTTGAAGTCGAGGTGCTCGACGTGCTCGGCCGGCGCGTTGCCCACGTTGCTGAATACTCCACAGGCAGTGACCGGACGCTCACGCTCGACTGCACTTCATTGCCCGCGGGGAGCTACACCGCAATCCTTCGCTGCAGTGGCGGAGTGGTCGCAGCCGAGCGTTTTCTCCTCATGCGCTGATGCTCTCGGCGGCAAGTGAAACAATCGAAATTTTTCTGCATTGTTGCCGGTGGAACAGCCGCGCGGAAAAAATTTGGTTCTTACGAAAAACTTTCGTATGTTAGCGTCGCTGCCGTAGGCAGCGAATTTGGCAGTGCGGGGCTCTGGAGGAGGAACACGCTGTACGTTCCCGCCACGTATTGCCGCTTGTGTACCTGGAAGCGATACACCCTTAGTTTCACAACTTCTCATCGGAGGTCCTATGAAACGCGTTGCGTTTGCGTTGGCAGCAGTGCTTCTCTGCTGCAGCGGTGTGCTCCCCAGCTATGCTCAAATCCAAGTGATCATCGGAACGGGGAACACGTACTCATACTACTACCCACACATGCCATACTACCCCAGCAATCGCTATCAATACATCCTGCTTGCCTCCGAGATTCAGCAAGCAGGCGGCTTCGGCGGGCTGATCATGAAGATGGCCCTGCAGACTTACACGTGGTACAATGGTACCACTGCACGGACAGCGGAGAACTTCACAATCAGGATGCAGAATACAAATCTGACAACACTCTCCGCAGGCTGGGTCAATACCGGGTGGACGACAGTCTATGGGCCGACAAACTTCCAAGCAACCGTGAACTTGACGGCAGGAACTTGGGTTGATTTCCCAGACTTTACCAATCCATTTGTTTGGGATGGGACCTCCAATCTGCTCATTGAAATCTGCCATCAAAATGCTGACCAGAACTCCTTTGGTGGTGCATATCCCTACTTCTATGGGTTCAGTTCCTCAGGTACGCAGCGAGCTCGGTGGGACTTTGATTACTATGGATACTACGGTTGCACTAATGGCAGCATCTGCTCGGGTACGTGTGGTCTTTCACAAACGTATGGCTATTGGTACACCTCGTATTGCCCCGTCACCAAGCTGTGGATCGCAGCAGGGATTGAAAGCTCTTTCCCGGATGATGTTGATCCGCGACGTGTGTTGGTGACGACGGGCAACTACGATGGGACGAGCAGCCAGTTCCCGAAGCCCTCGATTACCTTCCGTCGGATGGGGACGAACCCATCGCAGTTTACGTACAAGATTCGCGGGCCGCTTCCATCGCAGACGGTCGTCTATCAAGGACTGGCGAGCGCAAATCCCAATGACACGGTTATCGTCGTCAACACCGGCAGTGGCGTCGTCACCAAAACGATTGACTTCTCGAAGGGTCCACTCGGTGCACCGACGGGGCAGACGATTGGGAATGGAACGCTCTACACCACTCAAGCAACAGGCGGGGAATACCAATTGGAGGTGCAGTATTCAGTACCTGCGGTTGGTTTCAACCAGACTTGGGCGAAGCGCTTCATCATCGCATTCAATAACGACATTGCCTTGCGGCAGATTGTTGCGCCGCGGCTGAGTCCCTACAAGTATTTGCGGGGTGTCAACATCCCTGTTGCAGTTCAGGTGCAGAACATTGGCTTGAATAACGCAATCAACTTCCGGGTCATTTCGGTGATTCGGTACCAGGGCACCATCGTTCGAGGGCCGGATACGGTTGTCTACAACCAAACACCGGGGTTAGCCATTGGTGAAACGTACACTGCGAACTTCCCCTACTTCAACACGCTGCAGGTCGGTACGTACACGTTCGAGGCGTGGGTGGAGTTGCTCAATGCAACTGACCAGAACACGAACAACAACGTCACTGCCTACGTGCTCCCAGCCGGGCAGACTGCATGGACCTTTGACGTCCAGTACGACACCGAGCTGGAAACCAACGCAATTCTGCAGCCAACCTCGAGCAGCAATGATGTTATCGTCAGCCGTCCATACAACGTCGGTGCTCGTTTCCGGAATAACGGCGCAGCCGATCAGTCGGATGTGCCGACGACGGTCACAGTTGAGCGGTGGAATGGCTCCAGCTGGGACTTAGTCTTCCAGACAAGCAAGATTCTGCCTGATATTCCTGCGACACCACCAGCAACGGCGACATTGATTTACGATGCATGGACGCCGCAGCAGACGGGGTTGCACCGAGTGTGCGTGACGATCAGTGCACCGGGCGATCCGGTCACGACGAACAACACGCTCTGCCAGACGTTCACCGTGGGGGACGGGCTATCGGGCACGTACACCATTGGCACTGCGAACGCTGGCAGCCCGCGGAACTTTGCAACGATTCAGGATGCGGTGGATGCGCTCTATCGGCTGGGTGTGACGGGGCCGGTGACGTTCGAGTTGACCGATGCGTCGTACACGGTTGGGAGTTTGAGCGGTCCGCCTGCGCCGGCGTTGGATTTGAGTTCGAAGATTTTGGGGGTCAGTGCGACGAACACGGTGACGTTCAAGCCATCGCTGATGCGGAGCTTGACGCGCGGGTCGGTTTCGATTCGCTTGCAGAGCACCAACGGCGTCGGTATCTACATCGCGCAGAACATGGATCCGCTTAACCCCAACGCTGTGATGAATCAGCAGCGGGGCTTCCCGCAGCTTTACTCCAGCCCGACGCCGTACATTCGGTTTGACGGCGGTGATCAGAAGTCGTTGCGGTTTTTGCTGGACGTAGGGAGTGCCACGCCGCAGCAGATGCCGCACCGTGCGGTGTTTTACCTTGGGACGGGCGCATCGAACATTGTGGTGCGGAACTGTTTGATTGAGAACTGGCCGCAGTCGTCGGCGTCGTATGCGTCGGATTTGCCGGTGGTGCGGTACATTTCGCCGAACTTTACGTTTGAGCCGGATGTGCGGCAGTTGCAGCAGGGGCCGTCGAGTTATGCGGCGGGTGTGGTGTTGCGGTCGGTGGTTCCGTCGCAGGGCGGAGTGAACGCGTTTGGGTTGGACACATTGACCAACGACAACAACGTCATCGAGGGGTGCGAGATCAGCGGTTTTGGGTATGGCGTTGTAGCGTTGGGCGTGGGGCCGTTGTTCTACAACGATGTGTCGAGCCAGCCGAACCCGCGGTATCAGCGGTACTACAGCAAGGGGAACGTGATACGGAAGAACGTGGTGATGAGCGTAGGTCGTGCGGGTGTGTACTGTGGGTACACCGAGAACACGATGATTGAGGGGAACCGTGTGCTCAACGTTGGAGTAGGTTCGACCGGTGTTGGGGGTCGTGATGCAGCGGGGATTATGGTTGGAGGGAAGGCGCGACCGGGCGAGCAGGTGTACAACAACATTGGGGTGGTGGTGCAGAACAACGAGGTTTCGCACATTAGTTCGGATGTGCAGGTGTGGGGGATCTTGGTTGAGCAGACGCAGAACGTGTTTGTCAACCCTGCAGGTGGGACGGTGACGTTTCCGGACGTAGCCGAGCAGACGGTGGTACGTGGGAACATTGTGTGGGCGATCAGTCGGACGACGGCGCAGGCGCCGGCGGCGGGTATTCACCTGACCACGCGGCGGTCGCCGAACGCAAGTGGCATCGTGCAGTTCATCACACCGGCGGCGGTGAACTATCTGACGCGAGGGGACCGAGTGCTCAACAACACGGTGATCATGAGCGGTGACAACGTCACCGGTGGAGGGAGCATTGTTGGGATTGGGGTGCAGAGCAGCATGGCGCCGGAGGTGATCAACAACGCGATTGCGGTGACCGCGAGCGCCGGTGCGGTTGATCGCAGCAGTGGCAATACGCTGGCGTGTTTGTTGTACCAGGGCGTCAAGCCGACAGGGACGACGGGACTTCGGTCGAACACGAACGCGTACTGGTATCCGAGCGGAGCGGTGATGGGGCGATTCATCGAGGAGTTGCGGGATCCGGCGACGGGCGCACTCGTGACGATTGACGCGGGCAGCGAGCTGGACTACGGGACGCTGGCGCAGTGGAAGTCGTGGATGAAGCAGGATTTGAGCAGTGTGGTAGGGAACTTTGTCGGGGACTACGTGCAGTTGAACACGACGCCGCCGAAGCTGCGGGTGCGGACCAATCCGCCGCCGACAGGTTCGATATTGGATCGTCGGGGTGAGCGATTGGGCAGCGGAGAGGTTGATCTCGACGGTGACGGTCGGGGGGTCAACGGAGCCAAGTACAGCATTGGTGCCGACGAGTTTCAAGGGAACCTGTACGTCAACGACCTGGAGGCGCTGGAGATTTTGAGTCCATCGGTGTACCGCGCATCAGTTGGGACGTTCAGCGATGCCGAGTACGTGATGACGCAGGCGCCGATCAACGTGGTGGTGCGAATGCGGAACAACGGATCGGCCACGCAGAGCGGTGTGCAGGTGCAGGGAGTAGTGGAGATGGAGCAAGCGCCGAACGTGTGGGTGCCGGTGGCAAGTCAGACGAAGGTGGTGCAGAACCTGCCGCCGGGCGGTCAGGTGGATATGACGTACGACTTCAACCTGAATCCGCAGACGTACGGGGATATGGGGCAAGCGGCGCCGATGCCGTTTGGGGCGATGAGTCGGAACGTGACGCCGCGGTATCGGGTGCGGTTCAGTGCGCCGATTGATGAGAACGTCAGCAACAACACGGTGCAGAAGGAGTACCGGTTCTACTTGTTGCGGTCGCCGCAGCGGATGCTGATCAGCGCGCCGACGGCGACGGCGGATGCGAGTAATCCGGCGACGAGCACGAGCGATCGTGTTGGGCGGCTCAACTACGATTCGCTGGCGGCGGGGTTTGCGCGGTTGAACTTGCCGGTAGGGACGTTGGACGTCTTTGATCGGAGCGGCTGGGAGCCGCGGGCGGTCAACTACACGATGTACAAGCACCTGTGGTGGGTCGAGGACCAGACGAAGCTGACGCGGCAGGAGCAGGAGGATTTGCGGGCGTTTGTGTCGGCGGGAGTAGCGACCGACAAGCGGAACCTTGTGCTGTCGAGCCAGGAGATCGTCAAGAGCGGCGTTTTTGGAGCCGGTGACGTGTTGTACGACAATTTTGTCAAGTACGTGTTGCGTTTGACGCAATCGCCGCAGGCGTGGACGCCGCGGTCAGGAGGGTACAACAACTATGAGGTCGAGGGTGTAGCGTTGGCGCAAGGGATTCGGGAGCGTGTACTTTCGACGCAGCATCCGTTGGACCCCGTAGCGCCGATGCCGTCGTTGGTGCGGGTGTACAGCGATGCGCAGACGGTTGGGCAGGCGCAGGTGGCGTACAAGTACGTGACGGTGGATGCTGGGGTGACCGACAACGCGATGGGAGTGGCGACGGCGCGGTTGAATGCGAACGTAGTGGCGTTGGGAGTTGATTGGCGTCACTACGGTCGGTTGGCGCCGAACACGGGGTTGGAGCGGATCATTCGTTCGGTGACCGAGTACGTGGATCGGAACGGGGATGTGGTGTTGAGCGCTGGGTTTGGAGACATTGGTGTGGTGCGGTATGGCGATGGGACGCAGGCGCGCCTGTGGTGGGAGACGGTCAGCGAGCGAGGGGTGAGCCATTTTGTGGTCGAGCGTCGAGCAGCAGGTCAGGAGGAGTATCGTGCGCTGACGCCGACGGTGGTTGCCGCAGGAGAGAGCACCGAGCCGCGGCAGTACACGTACGAGGACCGTGTAGATCGGGCCACGAGCTACGAGTACCGTGTCGGGATGGTCAGCCGCGATGGGAGCATTGCGTGGAGTCGGTCGGTGGTGTTGGGAGGCCAGGCTGATGGGTTCAGCGTGGAGGTGCATCCGCAGCCGGCAGACGGGGAGGTGATGGTGGACATTCGCGGCAGTGGCGAGTACGCGGTGGAGGTTGTGGACCTGCTCGGTCGGGTGGTTGCGGCGAGCGCCCAGGTGCAGCCGTTTGGGTATCGGTTGGATGTGAGTGGCTTGCCGGCGGGCGTGTACACGGTGGTGGTGCGCCAAGGCGAGATGCTCGTGCGTCAGCCGCTGACGATCGTGCGCTAACCAACCCGCGCACAAAGCAACGATTGCGGGGGCAAGCTGCAAAGGCTTGCCCCCCGCTTGCTATGAAGCATCCGCCTCTTTGGTGCGTTCGAGGAACAGGCGTAGCCGTTCGAGGTCATCTGGCAGTGGCGAGCAAAACTCCATGTACATGCTGCTGCGAGGATGGAAAAAACCGAGCACGGATGCGTGGAGGGCTTGTCGCTCGATGAGCTGCGCGCATGCATTCGCAAGCGGGCGCAAGCGCGGACTTGTCAGTCCTGCGATGGAAGGAACTGCTGCCCCGCCGTAGGCAGCATCTCCGATGAGTGGGTGGCGGATGTGTGCCATGTGCACACGGATTTGGTGTGTGCGGCCGGTGTGGAGCTTTAGTTCTACCCGTGTTGCAATGGCGTAGCGCTCCAGCACGCGATATGTTGTCACAGCGTGCTTGCCGCCACGTTCAAGGACACTAAAGAGCTTGCGATCGCGTGGTGAGCGGCCGATTGGAGCGTCAATCGTACCGCTATCGTCGGGGAGAATGCCCCAAACAAAGCCGTGGTAGATGCGATGGACTCGCCGTTCGGCAAATTGTCGGGAGAGTACTTCACTCGCACGCTCGTGCTTGGCCACTACAAGTACCCCCGAGGTGTCTTTATCGAGGCGATGGACGATGCCCGGACGCACTGCAGCCGACGCAAGCACCAGACTTTCCGTCTCCTCGTCAAGATCGTCTTCATCGGCGATGGTGATGCGTTCGCGGACGCCAAGGTGGTAGAGCACTGCGTTGACAAGAGTTCCACTACGGTTGCCGTGAGCCGGGTGAACGACCATTCCCGCGGGCTTGTTGACAACGAGCACATCTCCATCTTCGTAGAGGATGTCGAGCGGGATTGGTTCTGGCACAAGCTCGATCGGCGGACGGCGAAGGATGCAGCACGTGATGCGATCGCCTGGCTGGACCTTAGAACTGGCTTTTGCGCGGCGTCCCTCGATGGTCACCATCCCGGCTTCGATGGCTTCTTGAATCCGCGTCCGTGTTGCGTGACTGATCGTGTTGGCTAAGTACACATCGAGCCGCATTGGCTTCTGGCCAGGCGGGACAACAAGCTCGATCCGCTGTTCCTGGAGCGGCGGATAGTTCGGATCGTGTGCAGTGCTTGGCATTTCGCTCATCGCGGGCAAATTTACCTGTGCACGCAGGTGGTGCACTTCGAGTGAGATCAACACTCCCAGCGGAACAATCTCCGCGCAATTGATGCTCTCCGATACCAGAACGCGCCGATGATGATCGCGCCAACCGTTGCAAATGCTCTTTGGTAGGCAGCATGTGCGCTACACTACCGCATTGGTGCGTTCGTCACCCTCGCCGCTGGTTTCCAACGAACAGAGTACAGGGCGTGATTTCAGTCGAAGAACTTCGTCGTATCGCGGCGCTGGCGAAACTCTCCTTCAGCGATGAAGAAATCGAACGCTTCCGCGCTGAGTTCGAGCGAATCGTCGAGTACGTCAGCGCGCTCGACCGCATTCGAGCGCTTGATGAGCTTGAGCCGCTCGATTCGGTCGTCAGCCATACGAACGCCTTTGCCGACGATGTACCGCACCAGTCGCTCTCGACGGCCGAGGCACTGGCAAATGCGCCGCGCCATAACGAGAGCTTTTTCAAAGTGCCGAAGGTGATTGCCTCCGAATGGACGCCCGACCAGCCCAATGGGCAATGACCAGAGCGCCTGCTGTTCTTGCAGCAGTGCTTGTGGGAGCGGTGCTCGCGCTTCTGCAGAGCAGCTGCCGTTCCTGGCGCGATCCTGAAGCGCAGCTTGCAATCGGACGCTTCGATACCACCGAGGTGGAGCAACCGCTGACGTTGTTCCGCGGCACGCTGCCGATTGATTCCGTCCGTGATCTTGGGACGCTCCACTTCGACATCTGGAAGATCGAGTCGGAAGACTATCCCCGCGAGATTCGCCTGATGGCACGCGTGTTCGATTCAAGCGGGAACTTCATCACACATCTGGCGCCTCCCGTTGTACCGACGCAAGAGCGGTGGCTGCGGCTGCAAGAAACGCTCGGACGGCGCACTGTCCCGATCGGTGACTTTACCGTCCGCGAGTTCGGCGAGGGCGATTCAGCACGCGGCTACAAGATTGTGCTCGCGCTTGACTATAGCGGCTCGATGCGTGGTGTGCTCGATGCGATGGAAGACGGCGCGCGCACGTTCATCGGCATGAAATATCCCGCCGACGAGCTGGCAGTGGCAACGTTCACTACATCGCTCGACGTCAAGGTACCGTTCGAGCGCGATCGCCAGCGCCTGCTTGCAACGTTCGAACAGGTGCGCCGCCGCAACTTCGGAGGGTATTCCTCCGTGTACGATGGCTTGATTGGCGCGACCAGGCTCTTCGATACCATTGGAACAACCGAGCAGCCCCGCGTCCTGGTTTGCTTTACCGACGGCGACGAAAACGCCTCGCGCGAAGATGCCCGCGTGCTCTTCGAGGAAGCGACCAAGCGCCGTGTCCGCATCTTCCCAATTGGCTTCGGCTACGTGCGTGATGATCTGCTCGAATACGTCGCCGCGCAAACCGGCGGCCGCTTCTACCGGGTGACCTCGCGCAAGGAGCTTCTCGAGGTCTTTGCCGAGATTTATCGCTCGCTGCGATACTACTACCTGGTGCGGTACCGTCCGCCGACGTTTGCAGGGCTACACATCGTGGATCTGTTCCTCCAGCCACGCGCGGGCGATACGACGCTCACCGCACGCGGGAGCTACGACAAGAGCGACATCAACCCATGGGCGCAGCTCAACGACGCGTTCAACAAGATGATCACGTTCGACTACAACAAAGCGACGCTGCGTCCGGAAGCAATCCCGATCATCGAGGAAGTTGCCGATCAACTCGAGCGCTACGAGCGCGTTTGGCTTGAAGTCCGTGGGCATACCGACGACATCGGCGGGATCGAATTCAACCAGCGACTCTCCGAAGAACGCGCCAAAGCAGTTGTTCGTGCGCTCATCGAGCGTGGCATTGACTCGGTGCGTTTGCGTCCGCGGGGGATGGGCATGCTCTATCCGCTTGTGCCGAACACCAGCGAGGAAAATCGCGCCAAGAATCGTCGCACTGAATTTGTGATTATCCGCCGCTAACGCTCCCCGTGGTGGTAGGGCTCACCGCGGAGGATGCTCACTGCGCGGTAGAGCTGCTCGCAGAGGACAATGCGCGCGATCTCATGCGGGAGCGTCATCGCACTCAGCGAGAGTAGTACATCGGCGCGCTCGCGCACTGATGGCGCAACTCCCCACGGGCCACCGAGAATGAACACCAGCCGCCGCGCCGACTGCATCATCAAGCGATCGAGCAGCCGTGCGAACTCTTCGGAACGCATCGCTTGCCCGCGTTCGTCAAGGAGCACGACGGTATCGTTCGGTTGGATCCGCTCAAGGAGCTGTGCAGACTGCACCGCAACCGTCGCTTCCGGTGTGCTGGCATTCGCTGGAGGACATTCCTCAATGCTGGCACGGAGGTTGTAGCGTTCCAGTCTTGCCAGATACTCTCGGCAGAGCGTAACGACGGGCTCGCGCCGCGAACGTTCGGCGCACAAAATCACCAAGCGTGTTGCCATCGCACTTGGAAAAATAGGTTTGCATGTCGTAGTTTGGCGGCGGAAATTACTGCCGGCATCAATAGCAACTCGTGTGGGCACGCGCCGCCACCCCCTTGCGCGCGTCGCGTAGGACGAGCAGCACTCAACCAAACGATCATCCCAACGCCGAACTCACAGCATTGTACGTGTTCCACTAATCCATTCACACCATGGCGAAAAATGGTAACGATGCCCCGATGGCATCCCCGTTGCCTGCAGTGCTCGACGTGAGCGAGCTCAAGTCGAAGAAGATCGCCGAGCTGACCAAGATTGCCAAAGCGCTCGGCATTCCCGACTATTCGGACCTGCGCAAGCAGGACTTGATCTTCCGCATCCTCGAAGCGCAGTCAGCGCTCCAAATGCGCGAACGCCACTCCGAAGGCGTCACCATCAGCACCGGCGTGCTCGAGGTACTCCCGGAAGGCTATGGCTTCCTGCGCTCGGCAGACTACAACTACCTGCCCTCGCCGGACGACATCTACGTCTCGCCATCGCAGATCAAACGCTTCGGGCTGCGCACCGGCGATACCATCCGCGGCCACGTGCGGCCACCGAAGGAAGGCGAGCGCTTCTTTGCATTGCTCAAGGTCGAGACGGTCAACTACGTCGAGCCAGAGCTGATGAAGGATCGAACGCTCTTCGACAACCTGACGCCGACCTACCCAACTAAGCAGCTCAAGCTCGAAACCGTCCCGAGCGAGTACTCGATGCGCATCATTGACATGTTCGCACCGATCGGCAAAGGGCAGCGCGGACTGATCGTCTCGCCGCCGAAGAGTGGGAAGACGATTCTGCTCCAGAAGATCGCCAACAGCATCTCGCGCAATCATCCCGAAGTGCGGCTCATCGTCCTGCTCATTGATGAGCGTCCCGAGGAAGTCACCGACATGCAACGCTCCGTCCAAGCAGAGGTGATTAGCTCGACGTTCGACGAGCCACCCGATCGGCACGTGCAGGTGGCCGAGATGGTCCTCGAGAAAGCAAAACGGCTCGTCGAAGCGCGGCAGGACGTCGTCATCCTGCTCGACTCGATCACACGGCTGGCGCGTGCGCACAACACGGGCATCCCGCACTCGGGGAAGATTCTCTCCGGTGGGGTGGACGCAAACGCGCTCCACAAACCCAAGCGGTTCTTCGGTGCTGCGCGGAACATCGAAGAAGGCGGCTCGCTGACGATTATCGCCACCGCACTCATCGAGACAGGCAGCCGGATGGACGAGGTCATCTTCGAAGAGTTCAAAGGCACGGGGAACATGGAGCTTGTGCTCGATCGCAAGCTCGCAGAAAAGCGCATCTTCCCAGCGATTGATCTCAACCGCTCCGGCACGCGGAAGGAAGAGCTGCTCTTGCCCCCAGAGGATCTCAGCCGCATTTGGGTGCTCCGCAAGTTCTTGAGCGATCTCAACCCCGCCGAAGCTATGGAGACGCTTCTGGAGCGGCTCGCAAAGACGCGGTCGAACAAAGAGTTCCTGGCGACGCTCAACTCGTAGCATTTTGCTAAGCTGCTGCTCGTAACCCTGCGGCGAGGGGGTGGTGGCTGGAACATCGCACATCCCCCCACGCGTTCGCGCTCGGAACGACGTGCGTTCGATCGTACCACAAGTCTTAGGGCACGATGACTACGGCACGATATTCCTCTCCCTGCACGCAGTGGAGGCGAACCGCGTAGACCCCCGCAGGAAGTTCGATGTCTGCGGTGGAGGAAACCTGCTGGTCAGCCAATGAGAGCAACCCGCTGAGCGTGTAGATCGCAAGCCGTGCTGCGCGGCATTCCTCCGGGAGGGAGACGTGCAACCTCGAGCCGGCGATGCGAAATGGAGCACTCTGGGCAGGAGGCTGCTCAGCCGAGAGGATGCCCAGCCCACCGACGCGAAGCACGAAACCGTCGAAGTCCCCACTACTCTGGCCATCGAGTGGCGGAAAGCTTCCACTCGTCGTCGAGCCAGCGATGGCGATCGTGCTATCGGGGAGCCAGCCGATGCCCGAGGGCAGATCGCTCCCACTGCCGCCGTAGAGGAGCGAGGCATAGCGCCGCGTTCCATCGGGTGAGAAAAAGCCGAGCATCACATCTTCCGCGCCGGCGATCGTGGTGTTCTCGCTTGCTTCCCGTGGCAAGTCGCTCGATGTCGTCCAGCCTGTCACGTACACGTAGCCCTGGGCATCCATGATTGCTCCGGTGCAGCGATCCGATCCAGTTCCGCCGTAGTACGAACCCCACAGCCGCGTCCCATCGGGACGGATCACCGCGACGAAGCCGTCCCACGCGCCACCGGCGAAGTTGTTCTGTGCTGCTTGCGCCTCGGCAAGGTAGCTCATCGCTGAGTTGGTGCCGTTGGTAAAGCCCGTCACGAGGATCATGCCGGACTGCGTGATGGCAAGGCTGGTGATCGAATCCTGTCCATCGCTGCCGTAGTAGCGTCCCCACAGGCGCTGCCCTTGCGCGTCAAGCCGCGCAAGGAAGCCGTCTGGCGGTGTCATGCGGAGCGAGCCTTCGCCGATGTTGGCTGCGATCGCCTCGCCAGTGTTCGGGCTGGTCGTTGTGCCGGCGATGACAAGGCTTCCATCGGGCAGAAACCCTACGCCAGCGATCGAATCGAACCCACGGCCACCGTAGTAGGTGCTCCAGATGCGGCTTGTCAGTGTGGGCGCAAGGACGACGATGTAGCCATCCTCCAATCCGGCGAGTTGCTGTTGGTGGGCAGTCGCCACCAGTCCCGTAGATGCGGTCGTCCCCGCTGCTGCGATCCGGCCGTCTGAGCCTATCGCACAAGCGCTCAGCTCGTCGCGCCCGTCGCCGCCAATGTACGTTGCGGCGCTCCGCGAGCCACTTGTTGGATCGAGCGTGACGATGAAACCATCGGCATCGCCTCCGCCGTAGCTGGGCTGGATCGTACCTGCTGTCGTGGGGAAGTCCGTCGAGCGTGTCCGTCCCACAAGCGCGATGCGCTCCGATGTTACCGCAAGCGCAAGCGCGACATCTTCGCCAGTGCCGCCGATGACCGTTGCCCATTGGACCTCGCCGGTGCTCGAAAGCTTGATGCAAAATGCATCGCCGCCACCAGCACCACTGGCGCCGAACAGAGTCGAGCTCGACGTCCAGCCTGCCAGGTAGATCGCCCCGCCGAGCGTTTGCATCGCGGTGATAGAATCGCGGCCGCTTGCACCGATGAATCGGCCACCGCGCGCCCATGAGTCCAGCGGCTCTGCCGTACGCTCGGCGAGCAGGCGTGGGGAGCTGCCATCGGAAAGCGTAAGCTCCAGACCGCGGCGTGTCCAGGCAGCGATCGCGCGCGTGCTCCCATCGCGACCGCGCCAGTGCAGCCGCCGCCACAGACGCAGCCCTTCGAATGCGCCTTGTGGTCCATACACGTTCACGTGCGCTGCTGCTTGTTCGGCAGGCTCGATCGTGACATCGGCCAGCGACAGTCGCTCCCACGTTCCAGCGTGCTGCCAGCGTAGCTCCGTCGCTGTGATCACTACGTCCCCACTGGTAGAGGCATACCGAACGACGGAGTCCCACTGCCCGCGATTTTCGATAAACCACTGGGCAGCGGCGGGAACTGTCATGTCAAAAAGCATTGACAGTGTCAGGAAAACGTAACACGTGACGACGAAGCGGGGAGATGCCATGCGTGTTGGTGTGGCTGGAACAAACAGGGGCAAAAATAGCGTGGAACACGCAGCTGCTCTAAGGCTGCCAAACTCTCTGCCGCTGGCGTTGCCGAGCGCGCTCCAGGTGCATGCACGTGGTGGAAGTGGTTTTCGCAAGCGTCGGCATGCAGTATCTTCGCAGCGACTGCGTGCACGCTTGGAGTGCACCGGCGCACGGCGAGCAGATTTTTTCTAAAGCGCTCTTGCAGTGAATGCACTCTGCGTTGTATTTTTGCCGCGCAGTCGGGTGGGAAGAGCTTGCACGCATTGTTCAACCACGGCTTTAGCCCTGCATGAAACGACAGCGCGCAATGCGGTGGTTGGTCGTCGCCCGACCGACTGCAGACGCTCCCTCCTGCAGCACATGTGGAGGCATGATCGCTCCGAGACGCTTCGATTCCCGATGCACTCGGTCGCCATGGAACAATCCTGCTCGGCAGGATATTCTTCCTGTGCGCATGGCTGGGAACAATCGGTGCCCATCTCGAGTCGCAGGGCACCGCACGAGCACGGAACCTTGCTCAGTGGTGATGTCGAACTCCTTCGGCGATGGAATGACAGAACGTACCGCAGCGAACAATTCTCCCCAAGCACTTTCTCGATTGGTACAGTCTTTGCAGCGGAAGCATTCTATCGCATTCGACGTTGAATTCACACCTGTGAACGTATCAGAATGTTGTCCCACATCTTTTCCCGGAGGTCGTATGAACGGCTTGTTCCGTTTCTCTGCACGCATCGTTGCAGCAGCGTGCACGCTACTACTCATTGGGAGCTCCGCGCTCCGCGGGCAAACAGCCCCCGCATCGTCCGATTCTCGCACGGCCAGCACTGCCGCTTCGGCGCAGGCAATGGTCGGCAGCAGCGGACTGGAATTCCTCGAAAACAAGGGGCAGGTTGTTGATGACCAAGGGCGCAAAGTCGAAAGCGTCCGCTTCACTGCGCACTCCAATGGGGCGAAACTCTTCTTCATGCCCGATCGGATTGCACACGTCTTCATCGAAGCCTCCGGACCTGGCGCCAAGCATGAGCCAGGCAAAGGGATCAGCTCCAAGGAGCTTGACCAAACCCGCATCCGCTACCAGCGGGTGGATATGGAGCTCGTCGGTGCCAATCGAAACGTCAACCTCCGCGGCGAGGGCGTGCTCCCCGGAGTGACGAACTTCTTCACCGCTGCTGCCGGACCAGACGGCATCACCGGTGTGCGGAGTTTCTCGACGATTGTGTACGAAAACGTCTACCCCAACATTGACCTTGTGCTGAAAGCCCGCGGCAAAGGCATGAAGGCAGAGTTCATCGTCCGCCCGGGCGGCGATCCGAGCCAAATTCGCCTCCGCGTTTCGAACGCCGATGGACTTGAGCTAACCAGCGAAGGCGGCTACCGCATCCGTACCGCGCTCGGCGTCATCACCGAAGATGCACCGTACTCGTTCCTCCGTACTGCAAGCGGAGAGCAAGAAGTCGCCGTCCGCTTCCGGCTCGATGGCGACGTGATCGCGTTCGACGTTCCATCCTACGACCGCTCCCAGACGCTCGTTATTGACCCAGGTCGCGATTGGAGTACCTTCCACGGTGGGAATGCCGAAGATGTCGGCACCGGAATTGCTGTTCAGCGTAGCTTCAACCCAGCAAGTACGAACTCCTACATCTACATCTGCGGCTACACTGCAGGAGGAGGGACATTCCCGATCGTTTCAGCTTCCCAAGGGACCTTCGGCGGTGGTGCTTACGATGCATTCGTCGCAGCATACCAATACGGTGGCAGTCGTCAATACTCGACGTACTTCGGCGGATCAAATGACGACCGCGCCTGGGGAATTACCGCTGACGGCTCCGGTCAGGTGTGGGTCGTCGGGCAAACACGTTCGGCAGCCTGGGGTGGATTCTTTACCAATGGCAATGCCGGGGATGTGGATGCATTCGTAGCTCGATTTGATGCTGGGGGCACACCGCAGGCGGCACGCTTTGTCGGTGGAACGAACGACGATTACTTCCTCGCAGTTGCCTATGACGGTACCAATCTTACGTGCGGTGGTTACACAGCCAGCCCAGGATTGGCTACAACCGGCGTGTTCCAGACAACCTATAACGGCCTCTACTGCGGGATGATTGCCCGCTTGCCAGCGACGACGCTCAACGCGATTACCTGGCTGACGTACTACGGCAACAATACCGGTACCCCCAACGGACAAGAAACCTACGTGACCAGTCTCTCGCCGCGCGGCACAGGTGGTGAGGTGTGGGTCGGCGGCTATACCAATAGCCCCAACACTGCAAATGCGATTGCAACGACAGGCTCGTTCAACACCGTCGTCAATAACAACGGAAGCGGTACGACGACCGGCGCAGTGAACTTCGATGGCTTCGTTGCGCTGATGACCTCCAGCGGCGGACGGACTGCAGCGACCTACTACGGCGCTGTCCAGAACGACCGCGTCCTCGGGGTCGCAGCTGATCCACTCGATGCAACCGCCGTCATTGCCGTTGGACGGACAAACTCGATCAACGCCGGCAATCTCATCGCCAGTGGGACGGGCTTCAATACTGTCCTCAACAACGGAACGAACTCGACCGCCTTCGATGACGGGTTCGTGACGCAGCTTACCGTCAGTGTAACAACGCTCGGCCGAGACTGGGGGAGCTACTGGGGTTCGACAGCCGACGACTACCTCACCAGCGTTGCGGTGGACGATAATAACGTGAACGAAGCTGGATCGAATACCATATCCGATGGCCGCGGCGGAAAGATTTTCGTCGCTGGATACACAGCCGGATCCTCGGGCAATTTTGGTACGTACAACTTCGATGCGTTGTTCACTTCGAACCAAGGCGGCTACGATGCAGCGTGGAGCCGTATCCTTCGCGCACCGGGGGGTAGTCCTACGGTCGAGTATAGCGTCATCACCGGCGGAACAGGGAACGACATCGCCAGTGGTATCGCGGTTGATAACCAGCGGAATGTCCATCTGGTTGGGTCGGCGACTGCAGGTGGTGGAAATCTCGCCTCAGGTGGTGCGCAAACCACCTACGGTGGCGGTGCAAGCGATGCGTTCGCGATCAAGTGGTGTAACCTTATCGTCCCCAATGCGCCGCAGTTCTCCACAACCGGCGAAGGTGGCACGTTTACCAATACCGTTTCTGTTTGCCAAACGCTCAACCCAACGGCAACCGGTTTCGTCACCAGCCCAGGC
>BEHW01000027.1 GCA_002898675.1 bacterium HR20 | reverse complement strand
GCATCACCTCGGTTCGCTGTACGCCGCGCAATAGCAAAGCAATCGCCGCTTAGGATGCTCTCTCCTCGACTGCCAGCGCGGTGGGGAATCGCTGGGAGCACTGCATACACTGAGCGTACCGCTGAATCAGCGAGCATCCACACCCCAGAAAGCACTGCGCCGATCTGGCCACGACGGAGCCGCGCATCGAGTTGCCGCGATTGCTCAACGACAGCAAACGGGACAAGTTCTCTTACGTGCTCGAGTGCATCATCCAGCGTGCTATCGGCGCTGATGCTGAGCGGTACTGTGCTAAGCAAATGCCCACCGGCAGCCCAAATCCATGGGAGCACACGCTTGAGGACGTTGTGGGGATCGCTCGTGCATAGTCCAAGCCCAACTCGCTCCGGAGGCGCATGGAACGCACGGACACGCGCCACCAGCTCTTCCCACGTCGCGGTCGAATCCAAGCCGAGCAATCGGTGAACGAAGAGTACCCGTGCGTTGACTGTCCAGGGTACCGCAAGGCGCACACTGTCATTGGTCCGAATGCCGATCGGCGCAAAGGCAGAATCGAGCAGCCCATCGAATCTCCGATCGAGCGGGAGCAATGCCGGCGCGAACTCTGCAACCCATTCAGCACCCAAGTGCACTACATCCGGCGGATTGCTACTTGCAAGCGCAATCTGAAGCTTTGCTTTGCCATCGCTCCACTGGAGAGGAACAAGCTCGACGCGAACATCCCCGTGCTGGCGTTCGAACGCTGTAATGAGCGCGCGGAAGGCTCGCTCTTGCGCTGGCTCGCTCCAGAAATGCCATACTCGCAACACTCGCTGCGATGGCTCCGAAGAACACGCAGCCAGCAACGCCATGCCCACTGCAACTCCACCGAGCCATAGTCTCGGGCAGTTCATTGCATCAGGCGTGGTGGTGGGAGTTGCGCCCTCGCTACGCTGCTGACAGCGCTCGAAGAATCACGATAGCGTTCGGGGTGGAAGTAGGCATCGAGAATCGCCCGTGCTATCGGTGCAGCACGCGTTGCACCAAAACCTGCATTTTCGACCATCACACACATTGCAATCGTCGGATGTTCTGCCGGTGCGTAGCAGATGAACCATGAGTGGTCCTTGCCGTGCGGATTTTGCGCTGTCCCCGTCTTGCCGCAGACCGCGACTCCATCAACACGGACATTCGTTGCTGTGCCGCCGGGAACGTTACACACTGCGTACATGCCCTCTTGAACGACCCGTACATACCGCGGATCGAGCGGGAGTTTGACACTGCCGTAGGCGACCTTTTCCATCCGGCCTGTTTCCTTGTTGTAGATTGCACGGACGACGTGTGGTTGGTAGAGGGTTCCCCCGTTCGCAAGCGCTGCGGCATAGACAGCCATTTGAAGCGGCGTCACTCCAAGTTCGCCTTGGCCAATGCCTAAGTTCACCATTCGTCCATCGAGCAGGCTCCCAGTCACACCGCGCCGTGCAAACCATGCCCGCGAAGGGAGAAGTCCGGGCTTTTCCCCTGCGATGTCAATGCCCGTAAGCTGACCAAAGCCGAACATCGTGCCGTACTTGTAGAGGTTGTCAATCCCGATGCGCTGGCCGAGCCGATAGAAGAACACGTTGCACGAAACCTGAATCGCACGCCGGACATCTACTGTGCCATGGGCACCATGGCATTTGAAGCTGCGGCCGCCATAGGTAAAGCTCCCCGGGCAGTGAATTGTCGTTCGTTCATCAATCATGCCTTCGTGCAATGCAGCCAACGCCACAAGCATTTTCCACGTCGAGCCTGGCGGATACTGCGTCTGCATTGCTCGATTGAACAGCGGCTTGTTCGGATCGCGCGCAAGCTGGGCAAAGTATTCTCCTGCGGCAGGGGTTTCCATCGGGTGGAGGTCGTAGTCTGGCTTACTGACAAATGCGAGCACTTCGCCATTGCGTGGATCCAGCACAACGACTGCACCGTGATCGTTGCCCATCTGCTCTTCGGCAACTTCCTGTAGGAGTGCATCCATGCTCAGGTAGAGATCAGCGCCTTCGATTGCTGCAATATCACTTCGCCCGTTGTTGAATCGCTCGATTGGCTGCCCTGCTGCGTTGACAGCAACGAACTGCACACCCTTTCTTCCGCGGAGGAATGGCTCGTAGGCTGCTTCGATCCCCGTTTTGCCGATGTAGTCATTGAGCGTGTAGTAATCGCCCTTGGTCGCCAGGTCGCGCTCGTCCACCATTGCACGGTAGCCGAATAGGTGGCTCGCATGTGCTCGGAGGAGATACCGCCGTTTGACATCGGTGCGGATTTCAATGCCAGGAAGTTCTGCGTAATGCTCTTCGATTGCTGCAACGATGGAGAGCGGCGCATCGCGGACGATCGGCACCTCCTGAAAGCGATACGGCAATGCCCGCGCATAGATTGTGCGGAGTTGCTCCAGTGGCATCTGGAGCAAGCGTGCAAGGAATGGGAACGTCGTCGTATCTATGTCGCTCGGCGTCAGTGTGATGGTAAACGCTGGCTCATTGCGAACGATCATCACACCATTGCGATCGTACATGCAGCCACGCGACGGAATGCGCGCACGCTGCTTGATCGCTTGCGTTTCGCTCCGCTGCAAGTATTCTGCCCCGCGGATAACTTGCAAGTACATCAGACGCACAATGAAAACGCCCAGCACCGCCACAATTGCGATGCGGAGGATTTTTCCTGCGCGGTCGAGATGATCGGTCGTCTCCTGTAGCATTGATGCGTTGATTACAGCCGTTGCGAGTAGCTCTTGAGAAACTGGCGTTCCTCTTCGGTTAGCGACGCAACACCATGCTGGAAGATTTTCTCCAGCAGAGCATCGGCATACTCAGCATCTGTTGTGTAGGGCGGAGGTATCGCAGCAGAACGTTCTTGAGGGCGGGGCGTTGAGTACACACTCTCGGTGCTGACATAAACGTGTGCTGGCTGGCTCTGCTGAAACGCTGTAAACTGCCGCAGCAGTGCTCGATGATGGACCACCCCCACCCCAACGAGAGCCGCCGCGGATGCAACACACCACTGACCAACAACGATGAACACATCAATTGTTCGTAGTGGCAAGATGCTTGCAAGCCCTATCGCTCCAGCACCGACGACAGTAGCAGCTCCGATGTGGCGCGATCGAAGTTGCCAGGATCCGATCGAGAGCGTCTTCTGCGGGAGAAATAGGCTTACAAGTCCCAGCATCATTACCATGGGCGGCAAGGGATAGGTAAAGCGCTCGCTTCCCGCCGCTACCAATGCGAGCGCAACTGCCACAGCGCTTGCAATGCTGAGCAGAAGCGTCAAAAACCAGAACAATCCCCGTCCCAATAGACCGACTACACGCGGCACAACTGTGAGGATCACCAGTGCTGCAAATGCAGCCGAAAGAGCATTCGGCACGATCCACTGCGCTGTGATGGCACGCCAGAACTCTCCCCCGATGATTGCCTGGAGATCGAACGCAAGCGCACTCTTTCTGCTTATCGCAGCAGAAAGCCAGCCTGCCACGGCTGCAATCGCAAGGAGGATTGCATCGAGCCGTCCGTTACGGTAGCGTTTGCAGAATGCGTTCGACATCCTCGAAGGTGACGTTTTCGTAGAAGTCTTCGTTGATTGCGATCATCGGTGCGCCACCGCACGCGCCCATGCACTCGACTTCCTCGATCGAGTAGCGTCCATCGGGAGTGTGCTCGCCATGGCTAATCCCGAGCTTTTGGCAGAGGCGCTCGTAGAGCTCCTCACCACCGCGGAGCATACACGAGACGTTCGTACAAACTTGAATGTGGTATTTCCCCATCGGCTTTTTGAAGTACATCGTGTAGAATCGCGCAACACCGAGGACGTGCGCGTAGGGCAACTGCATGACGTCTGCCACAACACGCATGACGTCTTCCGACAGCCACCCCCACTTTTTCTGCGCCATCCAGAGGACAGGCATCAGTGCTGCCTTCGGATGGGGATAAAGGCTCTTGAGGCGCTCGATCTCAGCGCGTTCCTCCGGCGTAAAGGACAGCGTGTGTTCCATCGGCAAAGATTGACTGGTAGTACACCGTGCAAAACTACTACCGCCGCCGACTGAAGAGCATTGCGTAGAGCCAAATTTTGGCGGCTAACCAGAGTTTGTGCGGCGTGCGAACAGTAAAACGCCGACGGAAAACGTCGAAGTTTCCAAGCTCAATTTTCTCCAACAAGCGGTAATAAATCGCATCCATGATCTCAGCCGGATAGAGCGTGCGGCGCTCGTCGGGATGGAGAGCAGCGCGTGCGCGGTTATAATACGACCGTGCTCGCTGCGCCTGGAAGCGCATCAGCTCGACGAACCGCCTATCGTACACTTCAGCGAGGAGGTCAGCTTCGCTGTACCGAAAGCGCTCCAGATCTTCGAGCGGAAGGTAGATGTAGCCGCGGTCTTTGTCCTCCTTGACATCGCGGAGGATATTGGTCAGCTGGAGTGCATAGCCGAGATTGATCGCGTACTGCTCGGTTTCATCGTAGCGATACCCGAACACGTGGATGCTCATGAGCCCCACGACACTGGCAACACTGTAGCAATAGCTTTTGAGCTCATCGAAGGTGCGGTAGCGTCGCTGAACAAGGTCGCGTTCGCAACCATCAATGAGCGTCAGAAGGTACTGTTTCAGGATTGCAAAGCGCTCGACGACCAGTTGCAGCGGCCGCACCAGTGGCGGAGGAGGTGATCCATTGCCCGCCATAGCATCCACTTGCTGGCGCCACCACTGGAGTTGCCTCCGCCGCGCTGCCAGATCGACATGCTCCGTGATAGGCTTGCGATCAACGATTTGGTCAATTGTCCGGCAGAATGCATAGAGCGTCGTGATCGCGTGCCGTATCTCGCGCGGCAGCAGCGAAAACGAGTAGTAGAAGCTCGTCATCGAACTGGTCACAAGCGCTTCCATCGCTAGGAGCAAAGCTACGATGTACGAGGTGCAATCAACGTCGCGCCAAGGATAGCAGGAACGTGCCACCACCGGAGCCGCGGGCGACGAATGAAATGTTCCCCTCTCCGTTGGCACGCCCTCCACACAACCGATGCTGCAGCGAAGGTCGCACGCACCTGCAAGCGCAGTCGTTTACTCCGCACAGCCTGACTGAGCGCAATGCCGGCTGGCAGCAACCGACCGACCATTCGATCGAAGTGCCCAGCGATCATTTTTCGCAGATCTGCTGAGCCAGAAAGCTCTCCCCATGTCAGGGGCTGTCCTCCGATCCATTCATGAGGGATCGTCGAGCGCCCACGTTGGAGATCGCATCCGATATCCTGCCAGAAGTTGAGCACCTGCAGTCCTGCACAGAATGCGTCCGAATGTGGTGCGGTGCGCTCGTTCCATTCTGTTTCCAACCGCAGCAAGAGTTCCCCAATCGGCGCAGCAGAATTGGAGCAGTAGGCCAGCAGTGCCTCTTCGGTAGGGAATGGCTCGAGTGCCGCATCGAAGCGGAACGCATCGAGTAAGCGTCGGAAGACTTCACGGGGCAGCTGGTTGCGCACAATTGTCCGTGAAAGGGCGCGCATAATTGGATGCTGCATCGGTGGATCGGAAAGCCAGCGTTCGAGCATATCGAGCAGCGCGCACTTTTCCATCGCTGGCCGAGATGATTCATCGGCAATATCGTCGGCAAGCCGTGCGAACGCATAGATTGCAGCAATATCATCGCGCTTTTTTCCGAGCGCAAGTTGCGCGACAGGGAAATTCTCGTAGTGCCCGAACGCGATCTGGCGGCAATAGCGATAAGCTTCAGCGTCGGAATCAACTGCCCAGTCGGCAGCATGCGTGCTCAACAGTCTTTCGCGAAGCTCAGCGGCAAGTGCCACAATGCCACCATTAGCGGCTGAAGATTTCGGCGCGGTAGTCTTCGATCTCCGCTTGCTGGCGGAGGTTGTTCAGCCAGGTGAAGAACGCGTTCTGCAGAGCTTCCTGGCGCTTGCGACGAGCAATTGCTTCGATGCCTGCTTGGCGGTTATTCGGGTCGGCTGGGTGCTTTTCTCTGACCAGAACGATGTAGTAGCCCGCTTCACCACGGAGCGCCGGTGAGATCTTGCCAACAGGTTGCTTGAACGCTTCCACAGCAATTGCAACATCGGCGCCTGTTGGAAGCTGACCTTGCTCGGTCACACGTGCAGCACTGAACACGCGCAGCGTCGTATCAATCGTGCGTACAGCTTCGAGCGTACCAGCCTGCTGCAGCTGCGCAGCGAGTTTTTCCGCGCGCTCTTTGAGTTGAGCCACTCGCTTCCAACTCATCAGGCGCTGCCGAATCTCATCGCGTACATCCTCGAGCGGCTTGATGCCCTTTTCGCGAACGGCAGAGACTTGCACGATCGTGTAGCCGTAGAAGCGCAGCTCGAATGGACGCGACACATCACCGACTTTATGCCCAAAGGCAAACTGGGTCACTTCCATCGAACCCAAGAACGGCTGCGTGTTATCGAAAAAGACCGACTCGATAGCTTGCTTGCCCAAACGCTTGGCCAGTGAATCAATGTTCTCGCCATTTTCGAGTTGCTGTGCAACGCTATAGGCCTGGCGGAGGAGTGCTTTTTTCGTCTGAGGCGAAACGGTGTAGGCAATCTCGATCTCGCTGTATTCGAGCGATTCGGTCTTTTTGTCGGTAACCTTGATGATGTGGTAACCGAACTGTGATTCAACTGGGCCAACGATGCTTCCCACAGCGGCAGCAAATGCTGCATCCTCGAACGGTTTGACCATCCGCCCTCTGGTGAAGTAATCCAAATCGCCGCCCCGAGATGCAGAGCCTTTATCCTCGGAGACTTCCTGAGCAACTTTGGCGAAATCTTCTCCTCCACGAACACGCGCTAACACTTGCTCGGCTACCTTGCGCGCGCTGTCCTTGTTGTTGCCAAAGCCTATCAAGATGTGACTTGCACGAACAGCAGTGTCGGTACTCGGTCCGCGGTAGTCGAGCCGGAAGAAGTACGTCTTGTTGTTGAGTGTGACGGGGCCAGCGACACCGCGAACCGAAAGACCAGCGATGAATGCCTGCTTTGCAGGATCGAGTTCGGTCGGCTTTGTGACTTTCTGCGTATGCCCTCCAACGGTTGCGAAGTAGTGGGTGAACACCGAATCACGCTTGGCGGGGTCACTCTGGGCAGCGAGGTCAGCTGCAATCTGCTCGATGAGCTTCCGCGTCCGGGCAGAATCACTGCTCGACGGAACGATCGGGAAGTTGATGTACTTGATCTTCCGCATCGCGCGTGTTTTGAAGTACTGCTTGTGCGATTCATAGTAGGCGCGCACTTCTTCGTCGGTGACTGCATTCGGCGGCAAACTGACCGAGAGCGCATTGAGGAAAACGTAATCCATTGCCAGATAAGAATTCTCCGCGGTGTAGCGGCGATCGAGGTACGTCGGCGAATAGATCGCAGCCGACCACCCCGCAAGGTTTTGGAGCTTCTGCTGCATCTTTTGCAGCAGAATCGAGTTTTCAATTTCGATGAGATTCCGCTTCCACTTGGCAACTTCAGCTTCCTTGTCGATGCTCGGATCATCGGGGAGAAGATCGGCGTAACTATCAGGATTTGTGACAAGCTGGACGTAGCGGTCACGGTGGAAGACACCTGCGGAATCAGTGAATGCCTGCTTGAGGTAGCTTGGTGGATCAACCAGCAGTGCATCGGCAATTTCTCCCGCCGTGACGAAAACTCCCGCGCGCTCGGCTTCCTTGCGCATCAGGATTTCGTTGACGTACTGGTTCCACACTTGCTCCCGAACAAGGTTTTCGTCAAGGTCTTGCTCGATACCTTGTTGCTGCATCTGCTTGCGCTGCTGCTCGGCGACTTGGCGGACCCGCTCCTCGAAATCTTTGTAGAGGATTTTCTCCCCCTCGACAACCCCGACAACCGTCGTTGGGCGCACAGCACCGCCGAAGTTGAAGATCTCCGGCAGGTTGACATCACCGAGCACCATCAGAATCAAAAACGTCACGATCACTCCCCCGATCATCCAGGGGGATAGCGATCGCATGCGTTCCATCATGCCCATAGCGTTGACTTTGGCGTGAAAAACTTACAGGGGGCAAAATTACACTGTGGGTAGTTCCTCCAACACCGCCCGATAGCGGGCCTCGTAGATTTGTCATTGAAACGATCACGAACACGCACCCTATGAAGCTCGGTAAGTACACAATTCGTTTGCTCGATGCTGGACGCTTTGGACTCGACGGTGGCGCAATGTTTGGCGTCGTCCCCAAACCGCTCTGGAGCAAAGCATACCACCCTGGGGACCAAGTAAACCGTATTCCGATGGCAACGCGCCTGCTGCTCATCGAATGGGACGATCGCCGTCTGCTTGTGGATACAGGCAATGGCACAAAGCTCTCGCCAAAGCTGCAGGAGATCTACGCAATTGACACTGCGTACCCAACGCTTCCACATTTGCTCGTCGAAGCGGGCATCCCCCCAGAGAGCATTACCGATGTTGTGCTGACGCATCTCCACTTCGACCATGCCGGCGGCGCAACGACACTTGACGGTTCCATTGCAGTCCCAACCTTTCCGAACGCTCGATACTACGTCCAAGCAGACCAGCTCGCGTGGGCACGCAATCCAACGGAGAAGGACCGTGCATCGTTCATGCCGGAAAACTACGAGCCATTAGTCGAGGCAGGGCTGCTCGATCTGATCGAAGGAAGCGTTCATCTGACGCCAGAGCTGAGCCTCCATCCGCTCTTTGGACACACACAAGCGATGCAAGCACTCCTGTTGCAATCTGACGACGGAACGCTCTTCTATCCAGCCGACCTTCTCCCAACCCACGCGCACATTCCGATCCCCTACGTGATGGGCTACGACAACTACCCCTTGACCACAATCACCGAGAAAAAAACGTGGCTCGAACGTGCAGCGCGCGAAGAATGGATCGTCATCTTCGAGCACGACGCGTTTGTCGCTGCAGGAACGATCGCTCGCACCGAAAAAGGATTCTCGCTTGGAAAAAAACTCGAACTTTCACCAGTGGCTCCGCATGCCGCTTGAAGAGCAGCACGACTGCTTTCATCCAATCTGTTCACTGGCAGAACTCCAGCAGCACGGCCGCATTGTGCGCACGATCGAAGATCGTCCGATCCTTGTGCTCTGGACGGACGATGGCGTCGTCGCACTCGATCCGCAGTGTCCGCACCAGCACGTCCACTCGCTCGATCGCGGTACTGTCGCGTGCGGCGAAATCACCTGTCCGAACCACGGCTGGACGTTCTCGCTTCGGACCGGTCGTGCACGCATTGGCTCAGGGCGAATTCGCCTCTTTGCGGTCCGCATCAACGATGGCACTGTCGAAGTTGCACTCCCTGAGCACCAACCGCGATGGATGCAGAGCTGAGCACAGCAGCGCTGACGAAGGAACTCAAGGACTACTGCCACCGGCTCGGCTTCGATGCAGTCGGCATTGCGCGAGCCGAAGCGCTCGATGACCAGCGGGAACACCTCAATACGTGGCTTACCCGTGGCTACCATGCCACGATGCACTACATGGAGCGCACCAGCCAAAAGCGTCTCGATCCGCGACAAATTTTACCATCAGCTCGAAGCATTGTTGTCGTAGCAATGAGTTACGACACACCCTACCGCCACACCGACCAACCCAACCGAGGGAAAATCAGTCGCTACGGCTGGGGCGATGATTACCACGACGTCCTACTCCCGAAGCTGCGCGCTGCCGCAGCATGGCTGGCAAACCGCGTACCGAATGCAGAGAGCAAAGTGTACGTGGACACAGGTCCTGTGATGGAAAAGCAATGGGCACGGCGAGCTGGCATTGGCTGGCAAGGCAAGAATACGAACGTGATCTCCCGCACGATGGGATCGTTCTTCTTTCTCGGCGTTCTCCTCACCAGTGTCGAACTCGAAGCAGATGCACCGATCCCTGACTACTGCGGCACCTGCACTGCATGCCTCGATGCCTGCCCGACCGGTGCACTCGTTGAACCCTATGTCCTCGATGCATCACGGTGCATTTCGTACTGGACGATCGAAACCAAGCCCGACGTTGAGTTCCCCGAATCAATTCGCCGCAACCTCGACGGCTGGCTCTTCGGATGCGATGTCTGCCAAGATGTATGCCCCTGGAATCGGTTTCGGAAAGAAACGCGCGAGACTGCCTTCTTCCCACGGAACGACGAAACATCGCTCGCACTCGAGCAGATTTTAGCAATGACTCCCGAGGAGTTTCGACAGCGTTTTCGAGGAAGCCCGCTCAAGCGCCCCAAGCTTGCTGGACTCCAGCGGAATGCTCGGATGCTCCAAGCCGCTGCCGAATGCTCGCAACAATCGGACGTGCATGCGCACGACCATTCTCGATGAAGATGTTCCACGTTTCGCAGCCGCACATCACCGAACCTGCAACGTACAGCCCTGGCACGTTCGTTTCGAATGTCGCTGGGTCGTAGCGCGGAATCAACGTGCGCTGATCCACCTCGACTCCACACCGCCGTAGGAATGCTGCATCGGGACGGTAGCCAATCTGCAGCAGCACAAAGTCGCACTCGTGCCACCATGTGATGCCATCGGTTGTCCGCTCCAGCAGCACTGCACCGGGAACGATGCGCCGAACTACGGTCGAAAAATGCGCGCGAATCTCGCCGTTGCGAATGCGGTTTTCGATGTCGGGTTTGAGCCAGTACTTGACACTCTCACCGAGCGTAGGACGGCGGTGTACAAGTTCGACACTGGCACCATGACGCCATAGATCGAGCGCTGTTTCGACTGCAGAATTTTTCCCTCCCACTACCAGCACTCGCATGCCGCTGTACTCGAACGGCTCGGTGTAGTAGTGGCGCACGTGCGGAAGCTCTTCGCCTTCGATACCGAGCCGGTTGGTGTGGTCGAAGTACCCTGTTGCGATGATCACTGTTCGTGCGTGCCACGTGCCGCGCTCAGTCTCGATGACGAAGGCATCATCCTTTTTGCTGACACGGTCAACACGCGTGTAGAGCTGGAGCGGAATACCCAGACGCTGTGCAACGATGCGGTAGTACTGGAGCGCTTCCTGGCGCGTTGGGCGGACGTTCGGCGTGGTGAACGGCACTCCGCCGAGTTCAAGCTGCTCGGGTGTGGAAAAAAACGTCATGTTTACCGGAAAGCGCCGAATCGAATCGCAGATGCTGCCTTTGTCAAAAACCAGACACTGCAATGAGCTCCGCATCGCTTCGATTGCGCAGGAAAGCCCTGTCGGCCCAGCGCCAATGATCGCAACATCGAGCATACTTGTTGGCAATTGGTTCGACCGGACACTAAAAACGCTGCACCTGTCCGATTAGTGCCAGTGGGGCGTAGTTTCGCCGATGCTCAACTCTTGCGTGCAATGTGCGCGGTGATGCGCTGGGTCATTCTCGTTTGCTTATGGTCTGCAGTTGCCTACGATGGAGCCGCACAAACGATCTGGGCAAATGGAACGCAGCGCGGCATCGAACTGCTCTGGCTGCCACCACACGACGGCGCACTGCCGGAGCGGTACGTCATCATGCGTGCTGCGGCATCGAGCAATCGTTGGTCTGTCGTTGGTACCACGATACGGGATACATCAAGCGACTCCGTGGTAGCGCTCCTTGCCACTGAGGCTGCACAGCCCGATTCAAACCACCGGAAGCGTGCCTACGAGCGCCTCGATCGCTTGTTCTTCGCAAATCCTCGCGCGCTAAGCCGTGCGCTCGGCACCTACTTCCACGACACGACAACGATGCCACTGGCAGAATACGACTACCAAATTTGGTCAGGCCCGACGCTCGTTGCGACGCTCTACGGCGCCGTTTCTCACCAACGCACACTGCCGCTTCCACCGACCTGGATTCGAGTGCGCCAGCGCGCTCAGTGTATGGAGCTGTGGTGGCAAACCGATTCCGCTCGGATCGTAGGCATTGCTGGATACGCGCTCTACCGCGCTCGCGAGGGGGAAAGTCCCATCCGTCTCGTTGAACGCCCCATCAGTATTGTCGGACTGGAGCAAGACACGCTCGCCAGTGCGTTCCTTCGCGATTGCACGCCGGGAGTCTCAGGTCGGCTCCGCTACTACGTTGCAGCTGTCGATGTGTTCGGCAACGAAGGACGCCCGTCCTCCGTCGAATGTCTCCACAGACGCGAGATACCCTCCGCACCGAGCATTCATCGCGCTGCAATTGGCAACCAGCTGGCACTGTACGTTCGCGGCGATCGTGCAAGAATACGTCCACTCCTCCGCCCAAGCGATGCGTTCGTGTGGCACATGCCACAGTGGCAATGGCAAGATTCGCTCCTGCTTGTTGCTGTGCCCGAACGCCGCGCTGATGCAATCGCCGTCACAATCACCTCTGGGACCGATTCGCTGACAAGCTGGATCGGTATCCCTACCGTCATGCCGCTGTTCGACACTACCGCACCAGAACGACCAGCGTTCGCCGAGCTTCAGCACGATGGCGCCCACGTGCGCATCCGATGGAGTGCAGCGATGGCAGAAGATATCGCCGGCTACATTCTCGAACGAATCTTGTCCGGTGATACAAGCTGGTGCTTCATTTCTGGTACAAGCTACCAAGACACTGTGACTGGGAACCAGCAGTACCGCATCCGTGCCGTTGATGCGCACGGTAACACCAGCGCGGTAACACCACCAATGGCCGCGTCAGCACGTGCAACCGCAGCGCCTGAGTTGCTCTCGGTTACATCTACGCGCAGTGGGACTGTGCTCGTCTGGCGCGCACCTCCCCGTACTGCACGTATAGCGGTCAATCGGTACGACGACTCACTGGCAACCCCACTGACAATCGCGCTGCTCCCAGGTACCACCCGCCGCTACGTTGATCGCTCTGCTGGTGCAGCACGAGCCACCTACCAAATTGTTGCGCTTGACAGCAGCGGCAACTGGAGCAAACCATCTGAATGCCGCTCTGCTATTACTTTGCACAGGCGTTGCAGGCCGCCAGCATTCGATTCTGCGGTCTACCGCGATGGCGTCGTCGTTCTGTACTGGACCGCCACACATCCAGGCGAATTTCTTCTCGAGCGCAGCTCGAGCGGGAGCGAGGAAGTCTTCGTCCTTGCGCGCATCAACGCTGAAACGCAACATTTCGTAGATGACACCCTTGAGCGTGGTGGGCAGTACACATATCGCCTGCGATGCATTAGTGGCAGCGAACGCGAAGCAACTTCGTGCACAATCACGATTCCACCGTAGCGTCAAAGGAGCACATTCGTTTGCGAACCATTGCGTATGACCATGCGACATGTCGTAACGCTCGTGCTCGCTGCCTTCTGCCCTGCGCTACTTCTGGGACAAATCTACCGCCTCGATGAACGCAACTTTCCGAGCGTGCGTGTTTGGTACTTCCCCCGCGAAAGCGCACAACTTTCTCCGCCATCGCGCGTAGATGATAGCAGCATCCCCGTGCAGATTGCCGAACACACCTGCGAGCGCGTTGCTGCCGCAGTGCCTGCGGACATTGCGTTGTGCGTGGATGTAAGCTCGAGCAATAGCGTCTGGCGCGAGAACCGTGCTCTGCTCGATACAATCGCGGCTACCTTTGCACGCGAGCTTCGGTCCAGCGATGTGCGGTTTTTCCTTGTGCCGTTTGCCAATTCTGCCACTGCACAACCACCCACTGATGCCGCCCAACTGCCTGATGCAGTGAGAACTCTGCAGTTCGGCGGTGGCACCAACTACGCTGCTGCATTCGATGCGGCAGCAGTAGCATTCGGAAAGAGTGCAAGCCGCCAGCGTTTGGTCATCGTCGTCACTGATGGGTTGGATACGCTTGACCTTGCTCGCGTTCGCTTACGCTTTGGCTCAGCACTTCCGCACGTCATCGCAGTCATGCTCCGCAACGAGGCGCCCCCAGCGCTCCGCTCCCTTGCACTGGAAAGCGATGGCGGATGGTTCGAGCTTATCAGCTCCCCCGACGCAGCAGCACAAGCAGCAGAGCACATCGCTCGTCTTGTCCGAGGCGAAGCGACACTCTGCAGCATCCGCTACGATGCACTCGCCACGTGCACCGCTTTGCATGAGGTCCAGCTACATTTTCCGCGCTCAACCTACGGCATACGCTACCGAGCGCCACGCACTGCGAGCCTGGAGATCACCACCTCGCACGTGTACTTCGGCGTTCCACTGCTCGGCACAACGCGTGATGCGACGGTTACGCTCACCGCACGCGGACTTCCTGTCCGTCTGGACACTGCCTGGATAAGTGGCTCGCCCGGATTTTCGCTTGCTGCACCTGTGCGGATGTTGCTGGGAGCCGATAACTCCGCAACGCTCACTGTGCGTTACCGTGCACGCGATACCAGTGCTGCATGGGGCGAGCTCCACATTGCAACATCCTGTGGCGAACAAGTGGTCACATTCAGCGTTGGACGCCGCTCTGCGCAGGTGCAGCCATCGCTGTTTCGGATCATCAATCCCCAAGGAGGTGAACGCTACTGGAGCGGGAGCGACGTCCTTATTGCGTGGCTCGGTATTCCTCCGGACGATAGCTGTCGCATCGCGCTTTCCTACGACGACGGGCGCTCCTGGCAGACAATCGCCGACGCAGCAAGCAACCTCCGCTGGCGCTGGAAGGTGCCGCTCATTGATGCTCCTCGCCGAGTGAGCATCCAACTTGAGCGCATCGGTAGTTCCAGCCGCCAGACCGCGCAACTTGACAAGCCGATCACTATCGAGCCAACCAGTGGAGTGATCACCCCCGCCGACCTAGGACAAGCAGCCGTCGGAATTCGAAAAGACACCGTGCTCAGAAGCTACATCCACAATCGCTCCACAAGTGACCCGCTCACCATCGAGCGCATCGAGTTCACAGGCGAAGCCGCAAGCGATTTCGGCATAGCCAGCGGAGTCTTCCCCGCGAAGATTCCGCCGGGCGGTACGCTCGACGTCGAGCTGTTCTTCCGGCCATCAGCGCGTGGGCGCCGCACCGCAGAGTTGCTCCTTGTTTCACCGAGTGGTTACGTTCGCCAAGTCATCTGGGGCCACGGCATCGGCGCAACTCCACTCCACACAATTGTGGACTTTGGCTCGGTCGAGATTGGAACACTGCGGCAGGCAAACATCCCCTACACACCAAGCACCACCGACCGCAGCACGATCGAATGGAGCGGTGATAGCAGCGCGTTCAGGATCACACTCGGAGCGACATCGAACCTCGAGATCGCCTTTCAGCCAGATAGCGTCCGCTTTTTCCATGCTACCGCGCGTATCACTGACCCAATGACTCCACTGACGCTCGAGCTCAACGGGCGTGGCATTCCGCCTTCTCAGCTCCAGCAGGACCCCACACGGTTTCGGACCCTTGCACTGCCCACTGCAGAGCCGCTCAACGCAGGCACAGTCGGCATCGGAAGCTATGATGGCATTAGTCTCTTGGGCCTTTACGCTCCAACCGAGCGCGTTGCGCTCTTTGCAGGCGGCCTGCTCCCAATCCGGTTCGGCGAGCAGCGCTTCTATGCCTACGGAATCGGCGCTCGGCTGGCTCACCAATTGAGCGAGCGTTGGAGCATCGCCGGCGGCGGAGCAATTGCCTTCACCCGTGCTGAAACACACACCGACACAACACAGATCACCCTTGCAGCACCGTTTCTGCTCGCAACGGTCCAACTCGGCAATGTCCGACTCAACGGCGGCGTAGGCTATGCCTTCAAAGAGCACCGCACCAGCCGCGATCGGTATCGTGCGGACGTCCCCGTTCTTGCGCTGGGTGGTGACGTTCAGTTCGCACCGCAATGGAAAGTCGCTCTCGACATTTTCCATGCTGGAACCGTTTCGTCCGTTCCTATCGCAGCGAGCGTCCGGTATTTCGGACAGCAACTGGCGCTCGATGGCGGGATCATGCTCGCGTTTCCCACGCAACCACAGGAACGCTTCGTCGCGCTTCCGGTTGTAAGTGCGTTCTGGATCTTCCGCTAAGCGGCAGCGCTATGGAGCGTAGGATCATCCGGGCGTGGTGCATGTACGACTGGGCGAACTCCGCCTATCCGCTGGTCATTTCCACTGCGCTGTTTCCGGTGTACTTCAGCCTCATCGCTCGGGATGATGCGCAGGCACCGCTTGTCACATTCGCAGGTGTGCGCTGGGAATCTGCCTCGCTCTACTCGCTCGTGATTGCGGCATCGTATGCGATCAACGCACTGCTTGTTCCAGTGCTCTCAGGCATCGCTGATTGGAGCGGACGGAAAAAAACATTCCTCCAGGTTTTCTGCACACTCGGTGCTGCCAGTTGCATTGGGCTTGCATTCTTCGATCGCTCGCATCTGGGCATCGGGCTTGCATGCGCGATGCTTGCAAGTATCGGCTTCAACGGGTCGCTGGTCTTCTACAACGCATTCCTGCCGGAGATTGCGCCACCGCCGCTGCACGATCGCATTAGTGCGCAGGGGTATATCTACGGCTACCTCGGTTCGTCACTTTTGCTTGCAGGTGCACTTGCAGTCATCGTGGAGCCACACATCCTCGGCATTGAAGAGAGCGGCAGCGCAGCCTTCCTGCACATTGCACCATGGGTCTTCGTTGCTGTGGGATTATGGTGGCGAGGTTTTGCGCAGATCACGCTACGCGTCGTCCCAGAATCCCGCTCGACAAAACCTGGCACGCTCAAGGGTGCGGTCGCAAGCGGATGGACCAACCTTCTGCGCGCCATCAAAACCCTTCGGACGTATCCGACGATTGCGATCTTTCTGGCAAGTTACCTGGCAGCTTCGATGGGCGTGCAATCGGTCATCCTGCTTGCGAGCTTATTCGGAGCGCAGGAGTTGGCACTCCCGGAATCGCTATTGGTGAGCATCATCTTGGTCGTCCAGTTTGTTGCAGCACTTGGATCGTGGCTGTGTGCGCGGCTGGCGGAGCGGTTAGGAAATGTGCGCGGTCTCATTGCGATCGCTGCGGTGTGGGGTGCCGCGTGTGCCGCTGCGTACTGGGTACGGACACCGCTGCACTTTGCGTTGCTCTCTGCAGTGATTGGGCTTGTCCTCGGCGGGCTGCAATCGCAGATGCGCGCAACGTTTTCCAAACTCATTACAGCGTTTCCACTGCATGCTTCGCTGTTTAGCCTCTACGACATTGCAGAAAAACTTGGGACAACGCTTGGGATGGGTGTCTTCAGCGTTGCTGTCGCGCTGAGCGGATCACTACGCACCGGCGCATTGGTCCTCGGTGGAGGATTTGTGCTCACCATTGCCCTCCTCGTTGCAGTGGAGCGCTCGATACGACGCAGCGAAGACTCGGCGATTACTCGGTAACGACGCGCCCAATAACGCAGCTCTGTTCGTCTGCGGTCAAGGCAAGTACCGTCTGTGCATGTTCTGGGCGGACAACCAGCACCATGCCGATACCGAGATTGAAGACCCGCCGCATTTCGTCAGTGCTGACGTTCCCGCAACGCTCGATCAAGCGAAAAATTGGTGGAACCTCCCATTCCCCCCATGCAATGTCGAGTGCCAACCCCTTCGGAAGAATGCGCCGCGTGTTGCCCTCGATACCGCCGCCAGTGATGTGTGCAATTCCCACAAGGAGCTTTTTCTCCAGCAGTGGTTGGACACTCCGAAGGTACGAGCGATGAATTTCCAGCAGAGCAGAACCGAGCGTTGCATCCAACTCTGGAATGAACTCGTCGAGCCGATACTGCTCCAGCAGAACCGCGCGCGCAAGCGAATAGCCATTTGTGTGAAGACCACTCGACCGAAGACCGATGAGCACATCTCCTGCTGCAATACTGCGCCCGTCAACAATAGCATCCTTTTCGACGACGCCAACGATCGTGCCGGCAAGGTCATAGTCACCCTCAGCGTAGAGGCTCGGCAGTTCTGCCGTCTCGCCGCCGATGAGTGCACAGCCATTTTCGCGGCACGCAGCAACAAGACCTGCAATCACCTGCTCGGCAACAGCGACGTCGAGTTTCCCCGTAGCAAAATAGTCCAGAAAGAACAGCGGACGCGCTCCGCAGGCGAGGATATCGTTGACGCAGTGGTTGACCAGATCTCGCCCGATCGTCGAATGAACATTCATTGCAATGGCGATCTTCAGCTTGGTCCCGACCCCATCGGTGCTGCTGACAAGTACTGGATGGCGCAGTTCATCGAAGCGTGCGTCGTAGAGTGCACCAAAGTGCCCAACGTCGGCGAGAACACGCCGATCGAACGTCGAGCGGACAAGCGGCTTGATACGGGCGACCAGCTCATCGCCCGCGGCGATGTTGACACCAGCGGTTGAGTAGTCCATCGTGGCTGATTGCGCGGTGATGTGATGCAAAGATACCGCCTCACTGCAGGAGGATCGTTTCTTGCTCTTGCCGAAGGGGGAGATTATTCCCGCACTGGCAACCACTCGCGCGAGATGCTCTGCTGAACCAGCAGTGCACCAAGCCAATTGAGGAACCACTGCCAGAGGATTCGCCGGTATCCCCACCGGCGGTAGCGCCGCGGGGATTCGTACACGCGCAGCTCTGGAGGAAGCGCAACGCGAGTCCATCTCCGCACGCGATGGAGGAACTCGAAATCTTCGCCTGCAGCAAGCGATGCAGCATATCCACCTGCTTGTTCGAAAAGCCATCGCCGCACAACGTGACATTCCCCGCGTCCGACGCCAAGCCCAGCTGCTGCAGCAAGCCGGAGATACGCGTTGAAGCACCCATGCACGATGCGATCACTCCACCGACGCTCAGCCGGATGCACCTCCACCGGGCCAGCGAGTACTCCGTAGCGCAGGTAGCGACCGCGCTCAGCAGTCCACTCCGCGATCGTCTGCCAAAAGCACTGCCAATTGGCTGGCACGCAATCGGCGTTGAGGAAAACAAGCGTCTGACCGCGCGCAAGGCGTGCTCCAACGTTTCGCCCCTCTGCAATGGTCTGCCGGCGTGCGGATGCATGCACTGCGACTACATCTGCATGTGTGCGAGCAATCTCAGCTGTGGCATCCTTACTGCCGCCATCGCTGACGATCAGCTCGATGCCAAAGCGTTCGATTGTTGCATCGTCAAAACGAGCGAGCAATCGCGGAAGGGCTTTCTCCTCTTCTAACGTTGGAATGATGACGCTGATGCGAACCTGCTCCGATCGAAGTCGCTGCGGCGAGCGCTCCCAGAGCAGAACGTCCGTTGATAGTTGCCGCATAGTCACAGACGCGCGCCTCCCAGTTGAATCTTGAACGGATAGAGCAGGTACACCCGTGGTGGGTGATGCTCGCTCCACTCGAGTGTTGGCGTCGGCAGTTTGAAGTAGTTGAACGATTGTGCCAGCCAGTTGAGCACCGATCCTACTGGCTTGCCGAGCAGTGACTCGAAGTTTGGCAGTAGCTCGACCAAATCCACGTCGAGACTCAAGGCAATGCGCCGATCGGAATGGCCATTGTTCCCCCCTAAGCCGCGAACACCGTAGCCAATCCCGAGCGCAAGCCACGGTGGGATTACGTGCTGCACGGGTTCTGGTAGCAGCGGACGCAGCTTTGCCGAAAGGAAGAACGTCGAGCTGCTATAGTCATCAATGAACGTGCGGCCTTCGGCACGCTCAGCTTCGCCGTACCAATGCGCTGGCACATAGCTCCACTTCGGCGAAAAGTACTGCAAGAACGGCACAGATTGCTGCAGGAGAAAATAGCTCGCCCCGATGATGTCGTATGCAAAATCGCTCGGGCTAAATCCCCAATCCTTGCCGACTCCATCTTCGAACTCGACGTAGCTTTGGTACACGATTCCCATCAATGCACCGTAGAGCATCGCATGCCGATGGTCCACACCAGCGCCTTGGAGCAGCTCCCCAGAGTAGTAGGACATCACGTATGCGCCGTAGATGTGACCGAGCTTATCCACCCCACGGGCATACGAGCCATCTTCGATCACGCGAAATTCCGCGCGCTCGTTCCAAATCGTCGCTTTCTGGTAAAGGTGCAGTCCCACCATAATTCCGACGTAAATCGAGCCTGCTGCACTCAACGTGTAGGGGTTGATGCGGCTTTCGCGTAAAGGCGGTTGGCCGTCAATCGTGTAGCGCTGATGACCGGCCCAGGTAAACTCGTGCCACGGAATCGTGCGTGGTGCACCAAACGCCGCTACAGTATCATCCGATTGCGCCGTCAGCAGATCTCCAGCTGCTGCTACACCGCAATGCTCTGCATAGCTGGACGCAGGCAAGAGAGCCACTCTGCTCTTGGCCCCTACCACAGGTTCTTCCACTGCATGCGATGAACTGCTCAGAGCAACGAACGCCAGAGAGACGACCCACCAGCGCATCCGATCACAACTCAAGGATGGAAACCTCCGGTGTAACGACTTCTTTGGGGATGAGTGTGGGGAAATACGCAACAACCTCGCTGGGTTTGGGTCGTCCTCCAGAAAAGCCGGTCACCCCCGGCGGTCCAGTCAAGATCAACGGGGCAAGCTCTTTACCGAATCGCTCGACTGCTGCGTAGTCATGGGACCGGACACCGATCCGTAGCATGACTTCCGGCGGTTCAACAGGTGGCGCCAGCGGCCCGTGACATGCATTGTAGCCAACAAACTCTGTTCGGATTTCCTCGAACTGCAGCCCGAGCAACTCTAAGCGTCGCCGCAGAATTGCGTCGGCAGCCTGGGCGCGCTCGAGTGCCTTCGGCGCTGAGTACACCAGCGTTCCTACCGCAGTGTAACCGTCGGCATAACTGGCGCTGACCTTGTAGGTTGATGTTGCTGGCCGCCCTTCAATGCCAAAGACTGCAACGCGGTCGTTGCCTTCGTCGCGGAGTTGGATCGTCGTAAAATCTGCGACGCAGTCGGGTGTGATGTACTCACGTGGATTGCCGATTTCGTAGAGGAGTTGCTCAGAGACAGTTTCGCGGGTAACCGCACCGCCAGTACCATCGTGCTTGGTCACGACGAACGTTCCATCGGGGTATGCCTCGATGATTGGAAACCCAATCTCGGCAAGGTTGGGAAGCTGCTGCCACACACCGAGGAAATTACCACCGGTTGCTTGGCCTCCGCACTCGTTGATATGCCCTGCCACCACACCTGCGGCGAGCTTGTTCCAATCATCCCACGCCCAGCCGAACTCATAGATCATCGGTGCAAGGGTCAACCCCGTATCGGTCACACGACCTGTGATAACAACCTGCGCACCACGCGTGAGTGCTTCGACGACTGGACGGGCACCGAGGTACACGTTTGCACTCAGCAGCCGATCTCGCACTGCAGCAAGTGGCACGCCAGTGTCCAGGTGCAGCATCGGATGTCCTGCTGCCAAGAGTTCATCAATGCGAGGGAGAATATCATCGCCGGTC
>BEHW01000026.1 GCA_002898675.1 bacterium HR20 | reverse complement strand
GAATTGGAAGGATATTCATCACTGCAAGTGTCAGCGAGAGCATCGCAACGAAACTCAAGAACGCTGCTGTGCCCGCATCAGCGGTCTGATTGGCCATACGCGCGATCATGATCGGGCCACCTGCTGACTGTTTGAGCGATTGCTCACCGGTAACGAGTAAACCAATAGACCGTACCATGAGCGTCGTATAAGACCACAGTTGCGCTGCACCAAGCTCAGCAGCCTCGAGGAAGGAATACCGCGTCCGGACAATGCTCCCAGTGATGACATTGCTCACCTGCACCCCGATTTTACCGTTCTCGTCGGGGACAACTGTGGTACGGTGAATGCCGTCGCTCCGCTTGTACACGAGCGTCGTTGGTTTCTGTTTTCGTTCACCGAGGAGCTCAATGAGTTGCTCGACCGACGCAACGGGGATGCCATCGAGTGAAAGAATCGTATCGCCTGCAGTCAGTCCAGCCTTTCCTGCAGGGCGGAGCGTTTCAACCCCCAAGATGAGTGGTCGCATGCCATCGGGAACGATGCCGAGATCTGGACGCTGTGGCAAGATGTGGCGGAGCTGGGCAGCAGAGAGCGCAATTGTGGTGTCACGGCCGCTGCGCCGAAGCGTGATCTGAACATCCCCACGATAGCTCGCCTGAGCCAACTTCTGGAGAAATTCTGCAACAGAGTGAACTTCCGTGTTGCCGATACGAACAAGCTCATCACCGCTCATGAATCCGAGTTGCTCAGCAGGAGCATTGCGAGTAATGTAGGCAATCGTTCGCGTTGCCAGTTCGGTTTTTCCGACGGCGAGGGCAATGCCTACAAGCAACACATACGCCAGCACGATGTTCATGAGAATTCCGCCGAGCACCATCAAGACTTTTTGCCATGTTTTCTTGGCGCGGAATTCCCATGGCTGTGGTGGGGAAGCAATTGCAGCAGTATCGAAGCTTTCGTCAATCATCCCTGCAATTTTCACATAGCCGCCGATTGGGAAGAGCGACACCCGATAGTCGGTGACGCCATCAGCGCGCCAGTCCGGTGGTAGCGGTCCCCAGACGAAGCCGTCGCGGCGATTCCAACCGAAGAGTCTCGGTCCCATCCCAATGCTGAAAATGTCAGCACGTGTGCCCGTCAGTCTTGCGGCCAGGAAGTGACCGAGTTCGTGCACGAGTATGAGCGGCACGATCGCTAACACGAATGAGCCGATGATCTGCAGGGTTTCCATCAACCTTCCTGCTGAAGCTGTCGAACAATTCGTTGGGCTTCGAACCGCGCGTGACGGTCGAGCTCAGCTAGTGCATCGAGCGACGTCATAGGCGACGGTAGTATTGTAGCGAGTGTTCGCTCGACGACACGTGCAATGTCGAGGAAGCGTATCTGGCGCTGCAAAAATGCAGCAACGGCAACTTCGTTGGCTGCGTTAAGACTAGCTGGAGCAGTACCACCACTGGCCAGTGCGTCGAGTGCTAATCGCAGACACGGGAACCGCACCGTGTCGGGTTGTTCAAAGTCCAGCGAGCGAAGCTGCTCCCAATCAATCCGCGGCAATGCTGTTGGGCGCCGCTGAGGGTATGTCAATGCGTAGTGGATCGGGAGCCGCATATCGGGAACGCCGAGCTGAGCTTTTACCGAGCCATCGCAGAACTCGACAAGGGAATGGACGATGCTCTGCGGGTGAATGACGACACCGATGCGTTCGGGCGGAACATCGAAGAGCCAACGCGCTTCGATAACTTCGAACCCTTTGTTCATCAGTGTTGCAGAGTCAATGGTGATCTTCGCACCCATTGACCATGTTGGGTGCCGTAACGCATCCGCCGGTGTAACCTGTTCGAGCTGCTCTGGGGAGTATGAGCGAAATGGTCCACCGCTTGCGGTCAAGATGATGCGCTCGATTGTGTGGGGCGATTCTCCAACGATACATTGGAGGACGGCGCTGTGCTCACTATCAACAGCCAGCAGGGGAACGTTCCGCTCCTGCGCACGTGCAGTGATAAGCTCGCCAGCGACGACGAGCGTTTCCTTATTGGCTAGTGCGATCGCCGTACCGCGTTCAATAGCGGCGATCGTAGGTGCCACCCCTGCAAAGCCGACCAGTGCGGAGAGAACAACATCGTTTTCCTCCCAAGCAGCAGCAGCAGCGATTCCTTCGGCACCGCAGAGAATTGGCCCCTCAAAGCGCGAACGCTCACGAAATGCCTGGTAGGCATCTTCAGAGCAGATGGCAACTCCATACGGTCGGTAACGCTCGACCTGTTCTGCTAAGAGCTCGACGTTCGCGTTTGTGGTCAAAAAGCCAAGACGCACTTCGGGATGGTACGCAGCGACGACTTCCAGTGCCTGGCGGCCGATGGAGCCGGTTGAACCGAGAATAGTCAGCGTTCTCATAGTTCGGGTATCCGAGCAGTGATGTCTGCCCCTGTTCGATACGAGATGATCCGAAATGTGTCTTGTGGAAGGGTTGGATCCGGCTGGAGTCGCAAGCGGATGAAGTGGCGTATCATGAGCCGAACAAAGCGACTCAGCGAACCTTCGCTCAGGTACGAAGCAATGAGAGGATGAACGCGAACGATCAGGCGGCGTTCGGTGCCAATCTGTTTATAGCGCGCAAGCCACCGATCGAGCTTGCTTGCGACGCTCGAGCGATTGCTTATACGTCCAACGCCACTACACGTAGGGCATGGCTCGGTGAGCCATTCGAAGAGATTTTGCCGCACGCGTTGCCGCGTCATTTGGAGCAACCCCAGCTCCGTAATCGAGTAGAGGACGGTTTTTGCGCGGTCGCGCCGCAAGAGCGTTCGCATACGTTCGAGCAGTTGCTGGCGGTGCTTTGGACTGGCCATATCAATGAAATCCACGATGATGATGCCGCCAACATCGCGCAAGCGAAGTTGCCGGGCGATTGCTTCGGCAGCTTCTAAATTGGTGCGGAGGGCATTTCGCTCTTGCTCTGCGTCGGTAGTTGCCCGTCCGGTGTTGACATCTACAACGAGCATTGCCTCGGTATGGTCGAGCACGATCGAGCCACCACTTGGCAGAGGGATTGTGCGGGCAGTGATGAGTGGGAGTTGCTCGGCAATTCCTACGTGTTCGAACAGCGGTACGGGCAGCTGGTGGAGGTGTAAGCGAGAGAGCAATTCGGGCTCAGTTTCTGCCAAGTATGTTTCAATTGTGCGGTAGAGCCGCGAGCTATCAACAACGATGCGTTCGACGTTCGGTGTAAGTAAATCGCGAATGATGCTGCTGGCGATGTTCTCTTCGCGGTAGAGCAGACCAGGCTTTGTGCGGCGTGCAAGTTGTTGCTCGATTTGGCGCCATTGGGCAAGCAGTGTTTCCCAATCGCGTTGGAGTTCGTGTTCAGTTTGATGTTCCGCAGCAGTGCGGATGATACATCCTGCTCCGGGCGGAAGGACTTGTCGTGCCAGCGACCGAAGCCGCCGCCGTTCTGATGGTGACGTAATCTTGCGTGAAATCCCAATGACGTTTTCAAAAGGGAGCAACACAACGTACCGTCCGGGGAGCGTAATGCGTGTTGTCACCCGTACACCTTTACTGGCATATGCTTCACGGGTGACTTGCACCAGGACCATTTGCCGCGGTTGAAGGTTGATGACCACTTCACCAGAGCGTTTCGTTCGGAATATCGGTTTGGTGCGGGAGCGTTGTCGCGGCTGTTCTAAGCGGAGTGCTTGGCGAGCGGCAGGGGGAAGATGTTCGGCAGTTGCTGCTACCAGTGAGCCATCGGCATCGTCGTCGGTATCGTAATGTTCTTCGAGCGATGTATCAACATCGGAGAAATGCAGGAATGCATCTTGGTCAAGCCCAATGTCTATAAAGGCGGCATTCATGCCCTGGACGATTTTCTCGACGCGTCCGAGGAAGATGCTTCCGACAAGGCGTTCGCGATCGGGGATGTCGGCGAAATATTCAACGAGCTCACCCTGCTCGGTGATTGCAATGCGTGTCTCATCGAGTGTGTGGCTCATGTAGATGACCTGTTTCATGCTGCAATGTTCGATCGTCTGGCAGCAAAAAAGAAAAACGGCCAAGCTTGCCACGCGCACTTCACGCTATCTGACCGTTGCTTTCTTCCGAACCTGGCGGAGTTGGGATAGGCGAAGCCGCATGGAACTTGACCGCACGCGAAAATAGCGAATCGCCGGCTCTTGGTTGGAAAAGAAGCCAAAGAAATCACTCGACTAAAGTCAGGGTCGTTTCTCGTGAACTTTGCCGATAGAGTCGCTCGCGGAGTTCTGCAAGGGAAAGTCCCATCGTGAGGGTGCCACGTTCAGCGATGGAGATTGCGCCTGTCTCCTCGGAGACCACAAGGGTGAGCACATCGGACTGTTCCGAGATTCCCAATGCTGCGCGATGGCGCGTACCCAAGTTGCGGTTGCCAAGCTTGCGTTGGTTGCTCAATGGTAGAATGCAACGGGCAGCGACAATCGTATTGCCTTCGATGACGACGGCACCATCGTGGAGCGGCGAGCGAGGGTTGAAGATCGAAACGAGTAATTCGGCAGAAACGACCGCTTTGAGTGGGATGCCGGTTTCAATGGTGACCTTGATGTTCTGCCCACGGGTGAAGATGATGAGCGCACCGATGTGCTTTTCGGAGAGTTCCTTGACTGCTTCGAGCACCTCTTCGATCGTCTGCTCAATGCCACGACGACCGAAGACTCGGAACAGGCGTGTGTGCGTAATGTCGGTCAGCACGCGGCGTAGTTCCGGTTGGAAGAGCACGATGAAAGCCAGCAACCAAATGTTCATGATGGAACTGATCACCCAACTGAGCGCTTTCATGTTCGCACTACTGACGATAAACGACAGCAGAACAAGCGCCAGTAACCCGAAGAGAATTTGCACCGCTACTGTCGCCCGGAGCGCGCTGTACACAGCGTAGATAAGCACTGCGACAAGCACGATGTCGAGCACATCTACCAGTGTTACGCTCACAAAGCCGACGCGAAAAAGCTCAATCATTGCGGTGCTGGATCCGTTGGGGTTTGTTGCTGCGAGCGTTGCTGCTCGCTCCGTTCGTACGCATCTATGATGTCCATAACCAGCCGGTGGCGGACAACGTCGGATTTGTCGAAGTACACGAACTCAATGCCTTCGATCCCGCGGAGAATTCCTTGAACGTCGAGCAGCCCGGACTGCGCACGGGGGCTAAGGTCAATCTGCGTGACATCCCCAGTGATGATCGCCTTTGAACCATGTCCGAGCCGGGTCAGGAACATCTTCATTTGCCCAACGGTGGTGTTTTGCGCCTCATCGAGGATGATGAACGCGTTGTTGAGCGTGCGTCCACGCATGTATGCCAGGGGTATGATTTCGATGATCTGCCGTTCGTTGAGGTTCTTGAGTTTGTCGGGCGCGACCATATCGGAAACCGCATCGAGCAGCGGACGCAAGTAGGGATGCACTTTTTCGAACAAGTCTCCGGGCAAGTAGCCGAGCGATTCTCCAGCTTCGACAGCAGGGCGAGTGAGAATGATCCGTTGAACACGATTTGAACGAAGTGCAGCCAGAGCCATCGCAACTGCCAGATACGTCTTCCCAGTCCCTGCTGGCCCAATTGCGAACACAATGTCACTCCGCGAGACCTTCTCGACGTACTCACGCTGGCGATCGGTGCGCGGACGAATCGGGTCCTTACGTCCCCAAAGGATAACATCGTTGACTGTTCTTCCTGTAGAGACGGGTTGCTCACTGGAGCTGCTCGGCTGGGTGTTATCGCTCAGCTCGATAATTTCCTCGACGTCATCGAGTGTGAGCGTCCCTTTACGTTTGAGGACGTAGAGCATTTCACTGATGACGCTTTCAAGCTGGCGAATCTCCTCCGGAGACCCACGAAGGGAAAGTGTGTTGTTGCGGAAAATAATTGTTGCCGGAAAACGGCTCTCGAGTAAGTGGAGATGTGCGTCGTTTGCGCCAAGCAGTGCGATTGGGTCAGCTTCGCCGATTTTGATCTTGCGTTCGATGTATTCCATCAAGTCCTGCAACGGTGAAACATTCTCGTCGAAATATACAACGAACAAGTCCGCCGGAGCAAGAAAAAATTAGGGCGCAGATGATGCACCTGCGCCCTAAACACGACAGCTATGCTCCCTCAAGCAGACTCACACCGAAACTACGGACGTTTTTCTCCGCGTTCGGTGGATTCTCCAGTCGGTGATGGTGTCGCCTGGGATTGTTGCATGGCTTGCTCTTGTTGTGCAGCCATTGCTTGCCGTTTTTTCCGCCAGTAGCGGCGTTCGGCACGCTTTTCTTCTGGTGTGAGTGGTCCTGGTGGTGGTACGTTCAGTTCCCAGCCTGGCTGGATAATGTCGGGGTTCTTGATGAGGTCCGTATTGGCTTGCCAGATTTTCGGCCAGTGGAATGGATCGCTGTAGACTTCGCTTTGCCCTGCAATATTCCAGAGGCAATCTTTCGATTCGCTCCACGGCCGGACAACATACTTGCCGCGCCAGGCTGGCTTGCGATCCATCAGGCTCTGGATGTCGCGCCGTGCAGCGATCATTCGGTCGAAAAATTCTGGCAAGACTGCGATTTTTTCGTCCCGCAGTCGGTTCCATTCTGCAGCGAGTGCGTAGACTTCGCTCCGGCGAGCTTCGAAATCGTTGTCGTTGAGTGCACGAAGTTCACGGATGCGCCCTTCGAGCCGACCGAGCCGCTCGCGGAATTGGTTGATCTGCGCATCGGTGGCACCAATGAGTTTATTGGTTTCATCTTGGCAGCGCTTGAGTTCAGCCACCGCTGCGTTGAGCCGTTCTTCGAGCGCTTTGACTTCGCCTTGCATCTTTTGGTCGTCGTCTTCGAGTTTCCGGATGCGTATTCGCCAGTCGTCGAGCCGGAGAATAGCTTCGTCGTAGGTCAAGAGGCTATCGGGCTTGCTTTCTGGTGCCCGGACGACCTGCGATGAACCGCAGCTTGCGACCGCGAGCACAATTGCACATGCGCCGATACACAGCAGCGCACTCCGTTTCCACTGGTCAACTGTGGGTAATAGCATTGGTGTCTCCTTGCCTGATTGTGTTACTTACGACCTTTTTTCTGAACCGGTGGAGCAGGTGGCGTCTCTGGGAGCGGATCGCCAAGATTGCCTGGATAGCCGCTCAATCGCGATTGTATTGTCGCTCGCAGATCGTTGCAGCGTTTGAGTTCGTCCTGCCGGGACGAAAGCTCTCGTTCGAGACGTTGCTTGCGTGATTGGCCATCGCGGATGGATTGTGCCAGCTGGACTTCGCGTGCCCGAAGCTGTTTGAGTTCAGCCAATTGGTCTGGCTGGATCATTTTCGTGCAGCCGCCAAGCGCACCAGCCATCATCACGACGGCTCCCACACCGAGCCATCGCGGCCGATTGAAGAGCATGAGAACCCCACAGAGGATGTTAGACATGTTCCGACGCAAATATACGAGCGCATTGATAGGGGTAGATTGCTACCGGCAAAATTTTTCGTGGCGCTCTACCAGCCGCCAAAAGGCTCCATACCGCAATCCTCGTGTGCTGACTATAGCAGCATCTACACCGAGAACGTCCATGGCAGCGCGGAGGAGGAGAACGCCTGCTGGCAAGATATCCGCTCGTTGTGGATGGACGCTGGGGATACTGCGCAGCTCCTCGAGCGATGCTGCAGCAAGCTGCTGCCAAAGACGCTCGATAGCTGTGCGCTTGAGTATGTAGCCTTCGGCACGTTGCCAGTTGTTATGCTGGAGGTCTTGCGCCATGAGCGCCAGCGTCGTCGGTGTTCCAGCAACCGCGTACATGCGCTCTACCGCTGGAAGCTCGGCAAACGGCGCAAGTGTCTCCACTGCGAGCTGCCACGCAGCATTCAATGCCTCTTGAGGCGCAGGATACGACCTCCAAAATCGTTCGGCAAGGCGCACTGCGCCAAGTTCGATGCTGTTGCGTGCGAGGATACGGGAATGCTCGCCGATGGTTAGCTCAGTGCTGCCACCGCCAATATCGAGGACCGCTGCTCGCTCTCTATGGTACACTGTGCCCCGATAGCAGAGTTCAGCCTCTTCCTGGCCGGAAAGCACTTCCACAGGCGCACCCCAAAGCATTCCAAGAATCCGGGCGACCTCGGCACCATTCCGCGCAGCACGGAAGACACTTGTGCCTACAGCAATCCGTGCAGTAGCTCCTGCGGCATCGGCAATTGAACGGTACTCGCGGATGATTGCAGATGCACGCTCAATCGCTGCTTGGCAAATCCACTGGCTGCGGTCAACGCCTTCTCCAAGTCGTGCAATTCGGTGTTCATCGGCTATGACTTTCCTGATCAAACTGTGCGAGAAGAAAGGTGCCACGTGCCCACCGACATTTTGTGGATTGCCGCCCAAGAGCGCGTCTGGAGAAAGCTCAGCAATAGCCATGAGCAACGTGTTCGTGCCAATATCGAGAGCAGCAGCAATCATCGTTTGCTGAAACGCAGTGCTACCCATTCACCCCGTTCACGCTTGGCAAGGAGCGAAAGCCCACATCGGGTTAGCTCCGCTTCGACTTGTTTCGATTGCGATGTTAGGATTCCACTCACGATGGCAACACCTCCTGGACCAAGAGCGGCTGCCATGCGTTGGCCGAGCTGAAGCAAAAGCTCGCTGTGCAGGTTTGCTACGATACCGTCGGAACGCGGGAGCTCGTCCACAGTAACATCTGCCAGCCGGACTTCGATGGTGTCGTCGCAGTTGTTCGCAGAGATATTCTCACGAGCTTCTGCGATTGCGTCTGGGTCTGAGTCGAGCGCCACTACCTGAGCCGCACCGAGCTTTGCAGCGACGATTGCAAGTAATCCGCTTCCTGTCCCGAGATCGGTCCACTGTTGCCCCGGTGCGACAGTTTCCAACAGGAGTTCAATGCAGAGCTGCGTTGTTGCATGGTGTCCTGTTCCAAACGCCATTTTCGGTTCGAGCGCGATGACGATGTCAGTGTGAGCTTGCGCGGCTTCAGTTGTGCTGGGCATGATTGTTACTACGCCAGCGATCGTGATTGGCTTAAGCGATGCGCGCCACTGCTCGAGCCAATCGGTGGTGGAGATGTCCTCAATCTCCAGCTCGGCAATTGGTACACCGAGGCGATGACGTAGCCACGCGCCAACGTCGGATGGTTCGACTTTCGTTGGATCGAGCCAGATAGTCAAGCGATCCCCATCGTCCTCGGCACCGAGAAATGCGGGATGATCGAGCCGTCCGACCAGCTCGTCTTGGTCGTGTGGGGCAGAGAAGCTGACACGGAGAAACGTGCGGTTGGTCTCGATTGTCATAGCGGGAAGGGTGTATCTGAGTACAGGAGCGCAAGCACAACGGTCGCAACGCTTTGGAGTGTTTGACCGGAGATGTTCCGCATGTCGTCCATCCGGGTATGCCAGTACCGCCGTCGTTCGATCGGCGATTGATTTCCCACTAATTCCAGGTCAATGATGTCCACCGTCGGGATGCCCAGCTCGATCAATGCATGGTGGTCATCAACGACACTGCCACCACGTTGCTCGACGAACGTGCCATTCCCATAGAGACGTCCAAGCTTCCAGAGCCGTTCGACAAGCGATGGTGCAGCTTGCTGGGATGTTTCCTCGATGAAAAATCGCGCTTGGTGGTCGCCGACAAGATCGAAGAGTATCCCATACCGCGGTCGGAGCGGGAGTGGAAAGTTCGCAGCAAAGTACTTGGAGCCAAGGCAGAACATCGCCGCATCTGCCGGTGCCCCCATATCTTCAGCATCGAAGAAAACAACGTCCACACCAATCCCGTGAGGGGGCTGCTGGCGTAGCAGCCGGACGATTTCCAAGACGACAGCAACACCGCTGGCGCCATCGTTTGCACCGGGGATAGGCAACGAGCGATTTTCGGGGATCGGGTCCTCGTCTGCTCGGGGACGCGAATCCCAGTGTGCGCAGAGAAGGATACGTTCTCTCCGCTCGGGGAAGAGACGAGCGATGATATTTGTGCACGAGTACCGCCTTCCATAGACCGAGGCTGTAAACGGCTGTTCGAAGACAGTGTCGGCATGCATTTTGAGCTGCTCGGTGATCCAGCGGCGGCACGAGTCGTGCGCAGACGTCCCTGGTACGCGCGCTCCCCACTGGAGCTGCTGGGCAACAAGGGCGTAGAGACGGTCGGCTTCTGGCTGGGGGATCTGTGTGGACTTGTGTTCGGCTTGTTGCTGAGGCGAAGCGTGTGGCCGGTTGCAGCTATTACAGCCGCCGAGCAAGAGAGCACCAGCCAGAATCGCCAGTGTGGAAAGCGACTGTCGTAACGTGCGATGCATGAAGCAAAACTACGCCATTGGGGGTGGCAGCCACTGCTTGCGCGCACTAAAACAGTTTGCGGTATCGTCTATGGCGAAAAGTGTTTCCCACTGTCAGGAGAATCGAAATGGAACGCACCGATGGTAATAGCTACGCCCGTGGTTTTGTGACGGGGGCCCTCATTGGAGGGTTTGCCGGAGCTGTTGTTGCTCTGCTCTTTGCGCCCAAGAGCGGACGCGAGCTTCGCCGCGACATTGCCGAGCGCACCAGTGAGCTGTACGACCGCGCTCAAGAGGCGCTCAACCCCAAACAGCTTGGCGAGGAGTTGCCGCCAGTAGCAATCAACCAAGGGAAACTCCGTGCTCAGGCGATCGTGGATGCAGCACGACAACACGCCGAGCAACTACTCTCGAGCGCAGAACAGGTGCTCCGCGATGCACGAACAAAGGCAACGCATGCTAAAGAGCAAATTCAGGAAAACATCGAGCGTGTCCGTGAAGCAGCCAAAGCCAGTGTGGAAGCCTTCAAGAGCGAACTTTCAAGCGAGGAGTGATGGAAATTTTGTTGATGGTAGCCATCGCCGCAATTGCACTTGCGCTGATAGCCTTGGCGGTGTGGGGCATACGGCTGCTGCGGAGTCTGGAGGATGTTGCCACTCGCGCGAGCACCGTGCTGCGTCAGTCGGAAGAGTTGATTTCCACCCTTTCGAGAGAACTCCCATCACTGCTGCGAAGTGTCGAGGCAATGTCTGCACAAGCAACAAAGACGCTTGATAACGCAGATCAGAAATTAGCAGTTCTGGGTGAGAGCCTTGAGCAGTTTCGGGAAATCTCGCGTCGGATCAATACGCTTGAGCAGCGACTCCAGGAAAAAATCGAAGGGCCGCTGATGGATGCTGCAAAGGTTGTTGCAGGTGTGACGCGTGCAGTCAAAACGTTTGCAGATGCAATCAATCGCCGCTAAAAGGAATAGCGCTCAATAGAAGTCTGCATCCGGGACGCTTAGTGCTTTGCACGGGGAGTAACTATCGCAGAAGCAGTCCATCTGCGACCAACAGCGACGCGATATGCACCGAAAAGGCAAAGCGCGTACAGAATATCCCCGCCGAATGCGTTCCGCACAAGTTCGAACGGGGCAAGGCCATTGACGTGGTAGAACGGCACCGCCATTGCATAGCACGTTGCTAATCCCTCAAGCGTGTGCGGATACATCGAACCGAGCAGCCAAACGAAGAAGTTCGTTACCACAAAAAACAGCAGTGAGCTTCCAACAAGGACTGCGGCAACAGCGCCGAAGGATCGGCGCTGCTTTCCAACCAAGCGACTGATGACAATGATGAGCGCAAATGTGCCGTAGATGACCGGCAGCATACCGTGGAAAAGGTAACTCCAATCGCTGTGGAGGAGAGCAAGCCCAACGTCACTTGCGAGCATTGTTGCAGTAACAAGGCCAAGCGCTGTCCAATAGCTGGGAGCAATCCATCCCGCAAAGACCGCCATTGCAGTTATTGGGGCAAAGTTCGGTGGATGAGGGAGAACCCGACTTGCTGCTGCAACAAAAAGCAGAATGCCAGCTACAGTCTCTGGAAATCGCTTGTGCATTGGTGTACTCTTGGACGAAGGCTCCTGCATGACGAAGATGGTGCTATGATGTGAGCCGCGCAAAAATACGGCTGCACTTATTCCAAGCTGTGTTGCTGTATTCCGATGAATGCGACCATGCGGCCTGAACGATCGCCATCACGGCGATAGGAGTGGAAGTTTTCGTTCTCGATTGTACAGATGCCCGCACTGGCAATGTTCGTATCGCTTAGTCCTGCCTCGAGCAGCTCAAGCCGAATTTCTGCAGTGTTGTCGAACAAATACGAACCGTCCTCTCTTGGCTTGCTTGAGCGAGGAAAATGTGTTGCGACATCATAGCCAACCACGTAGCGAGCGCCAGATGCACAGGGGGAAAGCCACGCATGGAGAGACGAGGGAACGACACCGAAGCGCTCACAGAGAAGACGTACGCACCTGCCGGCGATATTCCCTGCGGTACCGCGCCAACCCGAATGCACTGCGGCGATAACGGATTGGTGCTCATCCCAGAGCAACACACCGCAGCAATCAGCACACGTTACGCCGAGGAGAATCCCTTGGCGGTTTGTTACAACTCCATCGGCTGGCTCTGATGGTGCTCGACCATCCACGACAGCGATCGTAGTTCCGTGGATTTGTTTTGGGATGATGAACGCTTCCGGTGAAAATCCCAGCTGAAGTGCTAACGCGTGACGCATTGACTCCGCCTGGCGAGCACTGACGTCGCTTGCGGGGAGTGCAGTCCAACCGCGCGCACTCCACTTGCCAGCGTTCCGCAGTGTAATGCCATAGAGGATACGCCCGCTGCGATGCAGGAGAAGCTCAATCATCGGGTAATAATGTCAGTGGTACAGGATTGCTCAAGCCGTCGTGCGATCGAGCGTGCCAGTGGCAGAGCTTCCGGTGTTGCAGCCCGAATGTAAACACGGCTGCGGCGTTGCAGAATGCAGTAGTCGGCGATTTCTTTTGCAAGGGAAGAAGTCCCAGAAAGCCCGCGCTTGAGTGTAATGAGCGCAGCTTCCTTGCCGCGAAACTCGACTGCTATTGCGCCATTGGTAAGCTCTCGTTGCGATGGTAACTGCCAAATGCATTCAAGTACAGCCCACAGGAGAGCAAGTGCTATCGTTGCTGCACCAAAACGGAAGATCATATGCCTCCAGCTTGTGCTTCTGAGGATGTACCATGCAGCCAAGACTGCCCCGCTACTCAACGGTACAAGGAGTGGACCAGCGAGCGACCAGTCGAGCTGGGCTACTTGCTCGATGACCGACAGCATCCACTGCGCCAGTAGCCCGGCGACGCTCGCGTAGAACCGGCCAATCCCGAAGGAAATCACGCCCGCCCCGATGCTAACGATGCCTGCAATTATGAACGCTGATGCCAACGGGACAACTGCGATGTTCGCGACAAGCGATATAACCGGTACAACCCCAAAGTAGTACGCAACAAGCGGGGCAGTCGCCAACGTTGCACCGAGTGTGAGAGCAGTGCTTGTTGCAATCCACTGAAGCAGCCTGGAACGTAGTAGCGCCTTCCATCGCTGGTAGAGCGGTGAGCCAATCGTAACGATTCCAAGGACTGCTGCTGCAGAAAGCTGGAAGGATACCGAAACCAAAAGGTTCGGTTCGATTGCAATCATCACCCAAAGAACAAGAGCTACAGCGTGTAGAGGAGGAATCCAGCGTTGCGCAAGCAGGAGAGCGGCGCCAAGAGTCGCTGCAGCACCAGCGCGAATAGCAGGGGGCTGCGCACCGGTCAGCAGCACATAGAGCCACACCCCCGCAACGAACAACGCAAAACGCACACGCCGATCCCGCACAATCGTACTGATGAGCGCAAGCAATGCAGCCACAACTCCAACGTGGAAGCCACTGACCGAGAGGATATGCGCTGTTCCAGTGCGGCTGAACAGTTGGCGTGTCTGACGATCGAGCAGTGAACGGTCTCCGAGAATGAGGGCACGTGCTAACGTGCGCGAGTGAGCATCAGCAAAGATGCTGTCAGTCGTACGAAGGAGCATCCGGCCAAGCCGTGCAATCCAGTTCTGAGCCGCTGGTTCCGCTTCAAGAATTGCAAATGTCCCACGCTTGGCATATGCAATAAGCTCGGCGCTGTATGGAGCAACTGTTTGCCATTCAGAAATTCCGTAGGGTAGCTCGCGTCTGCGGGGAATCCGTACGTCAACAGTTGCAACAGCGCGTCTGCCAAGAAGCTCGGATGGAGAAACTGGAGGTGGTTCGGCATACACAACCAGTCGCAGGTTGTGCTGTGGCGGAAGAAATTTCGGATCGAGTGTCCCTTCGATGATGCAGCTCATCCGGCTGCCACTGGAAGAGAGAACCTGGCGAATTGTCCCATCGAGCCATGCAGGCATATCACCTGGCTGATGGGATGCAATCGGCAGGTGCAGGTTCATTCGTACACCGAGACATACACCAACCATCAGCGAACCGAGGAGGAAACACCACCGACGTATCTCCTCGATCCACAATCCAGAAGCGCAGAGGAGGAAGACTCCGACGGCAAGGGGGAAGACAACCGCAGGAGGCATAGCCACCAGCAGTGCTCCAATCCACCCACCAGCGCTCAATACAAGCATCGCTGCAAACGACGGTGGTATGGCAGGATGAACCATGCCGTATTTTCGCGTGCTCATCGGAATTGGAGGTTTCTATGTCGAAGCGGTGTCAGTTGACCGGCACGACGGTGCTTTACGGCAATCATGTCTCGCACGCCAATAACAAACGTCGCCGCCGGTTCTTGCCAAACTTACAGTACAAGCGCATTTGGGACGATGAACAGAAGCGCTTTGTGCGGCTGCGATTGACAACGCGTGCAATCAAGACCGTTACGAAGAAAGGTTTGCAGGCGATGCTTCGCGACGCACAGCGCTGATGGGCAGCAACGCGCTCGCTTGCGCTCTTGAGTGAGCCTGCACCTGATTTTCAACCTGCAGGGTTGCTAGCACGTGCTTGTGGAAACCGCTCGTAACTTTCGAGCACCGTAACCATGGGTAGGAACTTCGATTGCAAGGGGAAATTGCTCTGCGGAGCTATCGTTCGAAAGCTTCTGGTTGTGATCGTTACTGTTGCGTCCGTATGCTCTGCAGCCGGACAGCAGCCGCCCTGTCGGTATCGGAGCGACATTGCACCATTTGTTGTACGCGCAACAGCCTACCTTGCTGCTGGATACCCTCACCGTGCAAAACGCGAAGTTGAACACGCGATCGAACGTGATTCCGCGTGCAGCATCCTGTGGCTTCTCCTGGCGAAAGCCTACCGCGACGTAGGGGAGTTGCAGCCGAGCATCGCTGCTGCTGAGCGTGCACTCATGCTCGACAGTACCGCTGAAGATGCAGACGAGCTTTTGGCCGAACTCTATGCACTAAACAACCCTGCACGTGCCGCGCAGCACGCGTTGCGTGCACTGTTGCGCGATTCGAGTTTATCGAACCGGCTGCGTGCAGCGTATCTCCTTCGTGCAAGTGATACTGTCCGCGCAATTGCACTCTTGCGCGAAGTACTGGCCGAAACCACTGCTGAGGAAATTGCCGCTGACCTGATTGAACTTTGCGTCGAGCATCGAGACACCACCGAAGCGATAGCGCTTCTTCGCTGGGCATTGTTCGAAAATCCCGATCGCCCGGAACTTGCACGGATGCTTGGCTTGCTCTATGCGGAGCGCAATCAGTGGGATTCTGCATGGTTTTTTGTGCGTTACGCATTCTACCACATGGAGAGTGTGGACGTCAGCACTCTCCTTGGCGAGTGGCTACAGATGGTTGCACACTCTTCGGCCCCAACCCCGATCCTTCTCCAAACGAGTGCCTTCCTGCGGGAGCGGCAGGATTTGCCTGCCTACTACAGCCTCGTAGTGGCGAAGATGCTCCTGGAGCGTTCGCTTGGGGATGTTGCACTTGTCCTTGCAGATGCTCTTGCATCGCGCCGTGACTGGGGAAGAAACGATGCGCTCGCATTGTGCGATGCATTAGCACAGTACGGATACGCCGACCGTGCTCAGCAGCTTCTGGAAAAGCGCGATAGTACTACTGGCGATTGGTGGATCCCAAGCGTACAGTTCTACCTTGCGAGGACCTATGGTACACTTCCTCCCGATCGAAGGCTGCAATTGCTCCGGGAGGCGTTCCTGCGAGATAGCACCGATCCAGCGACGCTCTTCTATGCAGCATACTACGCTGATTCGCTCGGTGAACGCGGTCGCGCAATCGTTCTCTACGAACGTTTGCTGTTCTATGACCCATCCAATGCAGCTGCGGCAAATAATCTTGCATACATCCTCGCCGAGCGTGGTGAGCGTTTGGCGATAGCGCTCGAGCTTGCCACACGCGCACTCGACGCTGACAGCACGAACCCTTCGTACTTGGATACCTATGGCTGGGTACTCCACAAGCTTGGTCGCTACGCAGAAGCGGGAGAGTATCTCGAGCGAGCCATCGCTTTGAGGGAACGCCCCTCAGCTACACTTTTTGAGCACCTGGGCGATAATTACAGCAGAATGGGCGTAGCCGACAAAGCGCACTTCTGGTGGCAGCGCGCACTAGAAGCAGATCCATCGCGGTCGTACTTGCGCGCCCGGCTACGCTGAAAGCAGCACTACAGCTGGCATGGTGCTTCTGCTCGAATGTAGCGCGTCAACACTGCTGTAACTCGTCCATGTTCGTTATCATTGGTTTTGTTGTTGTCATCGCCGGTGTCCTGCTCGGATACACATTGCATGAAGGGCAGATCCTCTTGCTGTGGCAGCCGACGGAATTTCTCATTATCGGTGGAGCAGCGCTCGGTGGGATGCTGATAGCGAACCCGCTGCCAACGACGATGGGAATCATCAAGGGCATTCTCGGTTCCTTCAAGGGCGCCAGTACAACAAAGGAAGCATATCTGGATCTGCTCAAGCTTCTCTACGAACTATTTCAACTGGCAAAGCGCGATGGACTGATTGCCTTAGAGCCACACGTGGAGAACCCAGATTCTTCGCCCATCTTCACCAAGTATCCGAGTTTTTTAGCCAATCGCCACGCGGTGGACTTCCTCTGCGACACGATGAAGGTTGTCCTCAATGGCGGAATTCCGGCCCACGATCTCGAAGAACTGATGGACATTGATCTCGAAGCAGCTCAGCACGAGATGCTCAAACCACCGACTGCACTGGCTACCGTTGCCGATTCATTTCCAGGCTTAGGAATCGTCGCAGCAGTGCTGGGTGTGGTCATTACGATGGGAAAGATTGACCAACCACCAGAGGTAATCGGGCATAGTGTTGCAGCAGCACTGGTGGGGACGTTTCTGGGCGTGCTGCTCTCGTATGGGTTTGTTGGTCCACTGGCACGCAATCTCGAAAATGCAGCGCGTGCGGAGCATCACTTCCTAGTGTGTATCAAAGCAGCAGTGCTTGCGTTTGCGCGTGGTGTGCCGTCGGTCGTTGCGATTGAATACGGGCGACGCGCTATCGAGCCACACGAGCGACCGTCGTTCCAGGAAACAGAAGAAGCCGTCAAGTCTGTTCGCTAGTCGGAGCTCGATGTAGCCCATGGAACCGAACGAGCAACCGATCATCGTCAAGAAGAAAAAGCGTAGTGACCACCACGGCCACCATGGCGGCGCGTGGAAAGTTGCCTACGCGGACTTCGTAACTGCGATGATGGCGTTTTTCCTGGTGATGTGGATCCTTGGCCTTAGCCCGGATAATCGCCAGCGTATCGCGAGTTTCTTCCGAGATCCTGGGCTGTTCAGTTTCTTGACGGGCAAGAAAATTCCCATTGATCAACAGTTGACTGCGGGTAGCTACGGCAGCAAAGGAAACGACCCCGGAACTCAGGATAACTACATCGAATCGCAGAAGCGATGGGAGCGAGCACTCCTGGATACTCTCACCGAGCGGTTGCGAGAGCGTGCGCGGGCCGATAGTATCGCAGCGGCGCAAAAGCTTGCACAAGCAGCCGAGCAGCTCAAGGCAAAGCTTACAGAGCTTTCCACGCAGCCACGCTTTCAGGAGCTGTTGCAGAACGTCGCGCTCGAACTTGGTCCGGAAGGATTGCGCATCGAATTACTCGAAACAAAAGAGAGCGTCTTTTTCGAGGTTGGCAGTGCACAGCTCCGACCAGCGGCAGTCAAACTTTTGCAAGAAATTACCCCGATCCTTCGCCAGTTACCCAACCCGGTCGTACTGGAAGGGCATACCGACAGTCGCCCATATGCGAATGGGAAGCTCTACTCGAATTGGGAGCTCTCTGCTGACCGCGCCAATAGTGCTCGAAAAGTGCTGGAGGCAAGCGGCCTTCAGCCCGGTCGCATTTCAGGCGTCTATGGCTTTGCTGATCGCCGGCTTCGGAATAAGCTCAACCCGTTCGACCCTTCGAATCGGCGGGTGAGTATCCTCGTGGCGAACTTTCGGACGGAAGATTTTCTCCGGACGTATCACCAGACGACCCCGCAATAGCAATGGATGCGCTCGACGTCCTCTTGATCAGCGAGCGGCAGGAGAGCGCGCTCTTTGAGCAGATTCTCCTCCATAGCTCGAACAATGTTCTTGCTACCTGCGTTACAAGCAATGAGGAATTGCAGGCATACCTTGCTGCAAAACATCCGGGCTGCATCATTGTGGATTGGCAAACGGAGGTCGTCACTCCTGAACTGTTCCCCCGAAGTCTGGCGCGAAGCCCGCACATGCAAGGGACGTTTCTTCTTGCGCTGGTGTACAGTCCTGACCAGCTCCACAGCGCGTATCGGGCAGGGTACCACTTTGTGCTCACCGTTGAGTACACACGCGCAACGTACTATGCAATCAGTGCGTTGGTGCAGTTGGTGCAGGAGCGATGGACGCTCCGGCAGCAGCTGCTGCACATGGAGGAAGCTCTCCATGCGGCTCGGCAGGTTGAGTTGCAATGGATAAGCGTTCTGGAGCGGCTCATGTACCAGCGAATTCCAGAATCTCCGATGGTAGCGCACTTTTCGCGCCAAAGTGCACTGTGGATTGCTGAACGACTCCGAACGATTTCGCCGAGCTACGATGTGGACTTTGCGCAGCTGGAGTTGGCCGCTCGACTTTACGCAATCGGCCGTTTGCAGCTTGGAGATGCAGAACTTCGGCTCCCTGTCGCGCGCGACGGAGTTCCGACGACATACGGCTGCTCGCGTGTGCCTGAATCAGCAGCAGAGGCACTCGAAGCCTTGACCGAGTACCCGCAGACGCGTCGGATCTTGATGACGATGTACGAAAACTGCGATGGCACAGGATTCCCACATCGTCTGCAAGGCTGGCAAATTCCTGTTGGCGCACGTATTCTCCGCGTCGTAGTCGAGTACGCAGAACTTCTCTGGCGCGATGGGTACGATCCACCGCAAGCACTGAGCATTCTCCAGCAGCTTTCCCATCGAATCTATGACCAACGCATCGTGCTTCTGCTGGATGAATATCTTGCGATGACTGATTCATCGAACACCGACAGGCTTCTCCTTCCCTTGCGCGTCGAGCATTTGGTACCGGGAATGGTTGTTGGCCGTGACGTTGTTACTGTGGCTGGGCATAAGCTTGTCGCGCAAGGCACTGTATTGGAAGCATCGCACATCGAGCGAATTCGCAACCACCACAGTCTGGATCCGGTGTTGGGTGCAGTGTATGTGTTGCGAACGTGGGATTCGTAATCAATTGCTCAGATCAGTCCCAATTCTCCTAGCCGCATGTCAAGCTCAGCATCGCTTTCGATCAGCACTTGCCGTGCTTTGCTCCCATCGAATGGACCGACGATTCCTGCCGCTTCGAGCTGATCAACGATTCGTGCTGCACGGGAATACCCGATGCGGAGTCGCCGTTGGAGGAGAGATGTTGATCCTTGTTGGGCATGGACAATAATCCGCGCAGCTTCGACGAACAACGGATCGAAGTCTGCCTCCGTATCGCTGCTTCGGCCAGCGCCCTGGGCGACCGAGGGGAGCATGTACGGTGTCGAATAGCCGCGTTGTTTACCGATGAACTCAGTGATCGCTTCCACTTCTTCGGTGGTGATGAAGGAATTCTGCAGTCGAATCGGGCGTTGTCCGCCAGGTGTGAAGAGCATGTCGCCATTGCCGAGAAGCTGTTCAGCGCCGACGGTATCGAGGATGGTGCGCGAATCTACTTTCGAAGCGACCTGGTAAGCAATGCGAGCAGGGAAGTTCGCTTTGATCAGTCCTGTGATGACATCTACCGAGGGACGTTGGGTTGCTACCACCAAGTGAATACCGACTGCACGCGCAAGTTGTGCCAAGCGGATGATCGAATCTTCGACATCGTTTCGAGCCGTCATCATCAAGTCAGCCAGTTCATCAATGATGACGACGATGTATGGCATCGGTTCCAGTGGCTGATCGGGGGTGTGTTTGAGCGTACCTTCGGCGAGCTTCCGGTTGTAGTCGCTAATCTTGCGCTGGCCAACTTTGGCAAGCAGGTCGTAGCGCTGCTCCATTTCTGCCACGAGTGCTTTGAGGATAACGACAGCGTTGGCAGGTGATGTGACGACGACCTCGTCAATGTCTGGCGATGCAGCAAGGTAGTGATGCTTGAGTTTGGTGTAAAAGGTCAGCTCGACTTTCTTCGGATCAATGATGACAAACTTCAATTGGCGCGGATGCAGCCTGTAGAGGAGGGACATGATGATTGTGTTGATTCCGACCGATTTTCCTGAACCAGTCGCGCCGGCAATCAGCAGGTGGGGGAGCTCTGCAAGGTCACAGCAATAGACGTCCCCAGTGATGGTTTTGCCAAGCCCGAGAGGCAGATCTCCTCGGTAGTCGCGGAATATCCGGGAAGCAACGATGCTTCGGAAGCGAACCAAGCTCGGGGTGTGGTTGGGAATCTCAACCCCAACGGTTCCTTTCCCCGGTATTGGTGCGATAATGCGAATGCCCTTTGCCTTCAGTGCGAGGGCAATATCATCGGCGAGTGCTTCGATTTGGCTGATCTTGACACCGGCGGCTGGAACGAACTCGTACTGCGTGATTACCGGACCGGGGATGACGGTGACGTTCTCGATTTTGATTTTGAATGTTTCGAGCTTTTCCTGGAGCAAGCGTGCGTTGGTTTTGAGCTCCTCTTCGTCAATGTGCTGCTCTTCTTTGCCCGATAAGAGGAGATCAAGCGGTGGCGGTGTAAAGAGAATCGTCTCGTCGGTATGCGGGCGTATGCGATCTATCGCATGCGGTGGTTGCTCGTGCGAGAGGGACTGTTGGGTGGCATGATTACTTGGTGGCGATGGTTGTAGGGTTAGTGTCAGTTTCCGCGGGGAAGCTACAGGTGGCGCAGAATCTCCTTGCGGCGGTTGTTTGGATGGACGCGTTGGGGTGGGAGGTAAGTCCTCCTCTTTGGGCGTTACGATGCGTGGCTCCGCTTGCGCAGTGCGTCGGAGGAAGGCAAAAAGCTCGCCAGCACCTTCAGATTCATG
>BEHW01000025.1 GCA_002898675.1 bacterium HR20 | reverse complement strand
CAAAGACATCCACATCCACGTCCCTGAAGGTGCAATTCCCAAAGATGGTCCAAGTGCTGGGATCACAATGACGATTGCGCTGATCTCTGCAGCACGCGGCATTCCGGTGCGTGGCGATGTTGCGATGACCGGCGAAATCACCCTGCGCGGAATGGTGCTCCCTGTCGGCGGACTCAACGAAAAGCTCCTGGCAGCCAAGCGGAATGGCATCACAACCGTCATCGTTCCCAGCGACAATCGCAGCGACATCGAGGAGCTCCCCGTGCACCTGACCTCCGAGATGACGATCCACTACGTTTCCACCATCCAAGAGGCACTACCGCTTGTGTTCCGCACGCCACTTATCACCGAGGACAGCTCTACGTCGAACGGTCAACTGTCCGAATCCCATGTGGCAGCGTAGTGCGCTGATCGCCCTCTGCGCGGTCCTTCTTGCAGCGTGTTCTGGCAGCGACGACCGTTTCGTGGAAACGTACACGGATATTCTCGTCGTCCGCATGAGTCAACGCGATTCGACCGATGGCAATCGCCAGGTCCAGGACGTGCTCGCCAAGCATGGGTACAGCGAAGAAGCCTTCCGTCGGGAGTTTATCGAGCGTGCCCGCGATCCAGAGCGACTTCGAACGCTCCTGGATACTGCACGCGCCCGCGCCCTGCGACACGTCGAACTAAAAGCGAAATTGCAGCAGAGCAACCGCCAGCGATAGGACGGGACGCTTCGGCAAAATCAGCGATGCAAGGTCTTGCGTTGAAAGGCCAAGCTCCCAGCGTCCATCCCACAGCGCCACCTGCACCGCCACGGGAAGCGCCCACGCAGCAATCGTCCCAATACGGAGGCCACCACTGACGATGAGCTGCGCATTGACCCAGTACCGCGTCCCCAGCGTGACAAAAAACGGCGGAGCCCCCGGTGCATCGGGACGGAGTGGAACTGTTGCTTCAATCCCTACGTCACGCTCAATTCCGATGGAGTGGCTCAGTGCCACTCGCAGTCGTGTCGGGAGCATTCTGCGTACCCCTGGCAGGCCGCTCCACTTGAAATAGCCTCCCTCGCCGGTGATGTTCTGCGCTTCAGCGAAGATGTTGTACGAGGAAAATCCCGTCGTGATCATGCCATTGAGAACGGTATCCTCGACGGCAAAGACGTTGCCATCCCACCAGACGGACCCAATATCGAGCACCGCGAGCGATCCGCGCCAACGGCCGCCGACATCGAGCGTCAGTCCTACATCGCCACCGAACCCGCTTCCGACCGGGACAAGCCCATCGCCAGGTCGGAGCGAGGGCGTTGTTGCTTTGCCATAGCTGACGTTGAAGTACGGCGAGATTGCTGAGTACGCCGTGATGGTGCGGTTTTCGATTTTCCCATCGAGCAGGATGTAGCCTTCGATGAGTCGCCCGACAACGCCTCCGTAGAGTTGCACGTGACGTCCGTTGTAGAGTCGAACGCCATAGCCGATCGCATAGTCCCGCAGCCAGCTCATTCCAATACGGCTCGAATCAAACAGCTCTGAGTAGCGCTTCGGCGTGCGTGCGTAGCCGACGGTATCGCCACGCCAGTTGATCGCCGTTGAGTCGAAGTACGTGTCGTACCTGCCTAAGAATGCAATGCGCGCGAGCATACTATTGAGCCGGAACTCTGCGCTGATACGATCGCGAACGCCTATAGCAATTCCACCCCAGCCGGAGCTTTGATAGCCAATGCCGATGAGCAATGCATCGAGATTGAACGCGATTCCCCGTCCGGAAAAGTTCTCTGCAGCACGTCGTTTATCCGCAAGCGACAGGCGCTGTTGGTCGAGCTGGAAGATAATCGCCGCAAGCTGCCCGAAGCTGAGTGCATTGGAGGCAGCGCTGCCTCCAATTTCCCCAATCCCGATACTCCAACGGCGAGCGTAATGATACTGGCCATATCCCATTGGCGTACCGAGTGCGAAGGTAATCGTTGTTGGTACAAACCCCAGATTGGCAGGATTCGCCCACAGCGCTTGATAGCCGCTGGCGAAGTTCGGTGCCAGCACGAGTGCTCCCGCGCGCGGTGAATCGCTCAGCTCCACTTGTGCTCGTCCCAGGGTAACCACCAGCAGCAAGAGCGCAAGACGATGCATCATCGCCGAAGCTGAAGCTGTTCCATGCGCTTTTGCACTTCCTGTTCGATCGCCGCTGCAAGACGGAGTGCTGCAATCCCATCGCTGAGCGAAACGATCGCAGGTGCGCCATCGAGAATACTCGCCACAAATGCGCGGTGCTCGTCTGCGATTGCATTGCCTGGCTCGATGAGCGGATGCTCATACCAAATCGCATTCCCACCGGCATGCGCGACGATTGTCCCACCGCCATCATGCTGGCCATCATCAATCCGATACACCTCTAAATCCGGTACCGAAAAATCGAGTGACATGTATGCCATCGGCTGAAACAGGCGCAGCTTGCGCAGCGGCTTTGGCGTCAAGCGTGATGCTGTGAGATTGGCGATACACCCGCTGGCGAACTCCAGGCGCGCGTTGGCGATATCCACTGAGCTACTGATCACCCCAACGCCGTGTGCCTCAATACGAACGACTGGCTCTCTTGTCAGCGCAAGGACCAGGTCGAGATCGTGCACCATCAAATCGCCGATGACCGATACATCTGTACCACGCTTGCGAAAGGGGCTGAGACGATGCGCTTCGATAAAGAGCGGACGAGTTACATAGCGCAGTGCAGCACGGAAGGCTGGATTGTAACGCTCGACGTGCCCAACGTGGACGACCGTTCCCGCGCGAGCTGCGGCGACCTCGATGCGCTCGGCTTCTTCAAGCGTTGCTGCAACGGGCTTTTCGAGCAGAACGTGCTTGCCGCCCTCCAGCGCTGCACACGCCACGTTTGCATGCTCGGAGGTCGTCGTTGCTACTGTGACGGCTTCGCATGCATCGAGTGCCTCGCCGAGCGAGCCAAACGCCGGGACGCCGAGTTCTGCTGCAAGCTTCCTGGCACGCTCAGCTACGATGTCGAACACCCCTACCAGTACCGCTCGCTGACACTGCGTCCACAGCCGTGCGTGGATACTTCCAAGGTAGCCACACCCGATGACCGCGACGGCAACTGGTTGCTTCATTAGTCCTTGTCCGGTGATGTTGCACGCGGATGTGCCTGAGCATACGCCTGACGGAGTCGCTCGATCGAAACGTGGGTATAAACCTGCGTTGAGCGGAGCGAGCTATGCCCAAGGAGCATCGAAACTGCTTGGAGATCAGCACCGCGATCGAGGAGGTGCGTTGCAAAGCTATGGCGAAAGATGTGCGGCGAACGTCGCGGTGCGTCGCTGATGCCCTCGAGCAACTTCCGAATAGCACGCCAGGCTTGCGCAGGGCGGAGCGGCTTCCCCCGTGGCGAAAGGAACAGCGCCCGCTCGCCAGCGGCAGGACCAAGCGCAGCGCGGCAGCGCTTGTATTGCTCAATTGCCTCAAACGCTTGCTTGCCGAGAAGGACAACACGCTCTTTGCCGCCCTTGCCAACAACGCGCACAGTCAGTGCTACCGGATCTATCGAATCGCATTCCAAGCTGAGCGCTTCGCTAATGCGCATCCCACTCGAATAGAGCAACTCCACAAGTGCCGCAAGACACCAGCCCCACGGCGTCGAACGATCAATCCGCTCGAGCGCTTGAGCAACTTGCGCTTGTTGCAACACCGACGGCAGTGGCTTATCGAGCTTTGGCAGGCTCACCGCACGGGCGGGGTTGCCGTTGCACCACCTGCGCTCCTGGCAGAAGTGAAAGAACGTTCGCAGTGCGCTGAGCTTCGTTACGATCGTTCGCTTGGCATTTCCACGCTTGTACAGATGCGCTATAAACCCGCGAACGTGCTGCGCTGTTAGCTCACCGACTGCTGCCGCGCTGGATGCGCTCTCGCTCTGGTAGGCACAGAATTCTGCGACGGCATCGCAATAGCGGCGCTGGGTATGCGGACGATACCCTTGCACCGACAGCCACTCGGCAAAACGCTCGTAGGCATAAGCAATGTCCATGTCCGGAGGGAAGATGTGCATTCTTGCTGCGCTACAAGATACAACAACAATGCCAGAAGCACCGAAGGTGCGCAATCGCAATTTGAGTATCTTCGCCGGTAGCAGGAACACCGCCACAAGCGCCGATGGAACAACTCTGCCACTTCATTGATGGGCACTTTGTCTCTTCTGCTGAATGGATTGACGTTATTGAACCTGCCACTGGCCACGTCTATGGGCGCGTTGCCTCTGGCGGGAGCGAAGAAGTTCAAGAGGCGGTTGCGGCGGCCCTGCGTGCGTGGCCGAGTTGGGCACAACGCCCTGCAGCGGAACGGGCGGCATTACTCAACTGCATTGCTGATAGGCTCGAAGAGCGACTTGAAGAGTTCGCCACTGCGGAATCCCGCGATCAAGGAAAACCTGTTGCGCTCGCCCGCACACTCGACATTCCACGCTCGATTGCTAATCTCCGATTCTTCGCTGCGGCAGCACTCCACGTTGCAACGGAAGCGCATCCATCCCCGGGCGCACTCAACTACACCCTGCGCGAGCCACTTGGGGTGGTCGGGTGCATCTCACCCTGGAACTTGCCGCTCTACCTGTTCACCTGGAAGATCGCACCAGCACTCGCCTTCGGTAACACCGTCGTCGCCAAGCCATCGGAGCTGACACCACTGACCGCAATGATGTTTGCAGAGCTTTGCAACGAGTGCGGACTGCCGCCTGGCGTGCTCAACATCATCCATGGCTATGGCGCTCGCGCCGGCGCTGCGATAGTGGAACACCCGCAGGTGCGTGCAATTTCGTTTACTGGCAGTACCGCGACCGGGGAGTACATTGCCCGCACTGCAGCACCGATGTTCAAGAAACTTTCGCTCGAGCTTGGGGGAAAAAATCCAACCATCGTATTCGCTGATGCAGACCTCGACACCGCCATCCCGCAGATTGTTCGAGCTGGATTTCTCAACCAAGGCGAAATCTGCCTGTGCGGCTCGCGCATCCTCGTCGAACGCACGATCTATTCGGAAGTCGTCGAGCGTTGTACTCGCCAGGTTGAAACGCTTGTCGTCGGGGATCCACTCGATGAGCGGACAGAAATCGGCGCTCTGGTTTCTGAGGCGCATTACCGCAAAGTGCTCGGTGCCATCGAGCAAGCACGCCGCGATGGTGGCCGCATCCTCACTGGCGGCAAGCCCGCTCAACTCGAAGGTCGCTGCGCACGCGGATGGTTTGTCGAACCCACGGTGATTGCTGACCTTCCACCAACATGCTACGCCAATCAAGAGGAAATTTTCGGTCCGGTTGTAACGTTTCTCCCCTTCGAGCGTGAAGACGAGGCTATCGAGCTTGCCAATGGTGTTTGTTACGGCTTGGCCGCGAGCATCTGGACGGAAAACCTCCGCCGTGCACACCGCGTCGCTGCACAGCTGGCGTGCGGGATCGTCTGGGTCAACTGCTGGATGCTCCGCGATCTACGAACGCCGTTTGGTGGCATCAAGCAGAGTGGCTCCGGTCGGGAAGGAGGCTGGGAAGCGTACCGTTTTTTCACCGAAGCGAAAAATGTTTGCATCAAACTTTAGCACGGAGGATTTCCAATGAAACGTTTGCTCGGTGTGACACTCCTTGCAGCAGTGCTCACCGCCGCGCTTTCAGCGCAATGGCAGATGCTCGCACGCATTGACGGTGCTGATGTTGGACGGCTTTACCAGAGTCCATCGGGTGTGCTCTACGTACAGCTTGCCAGCGGGATGAAGATTTTCCGTTCCTATGATGGCGGCATCCTTTGGAGTCCGCTGGAGCTTCCTTCGGCGGCAAATCAAGCGAGCTTTGCCCCATGCGCAGATTCACTCGGCTTGGAGGTGCTGCTGCTGCTTGCAGATGGACAGCTCTATCGCTCGACCGATAATGGGTTTTCCTGGCATGAACTTCCACTTCCGCGTGGAATACAGCAGGGGGAAGAGCTTGCAGCAATCCATGCGGTGCGCTATGGGGAGCTTGTCCTTCTGACTACGACCGCCGCAGGCTGGGGCGTGTACCTTTCACGCGATAATGCCGAGAGCGCTCTTCGTATCGGTGAACTCCCGCGCGGGCAGTGGCGCGTTTACCAAGCGCAGGATTCGGCGATCTATTGCTATGGCGATGGGCTCTTCCGTCTCCAATGGCGTTCGCAGCAGCTTGTTCAGCTTTCGGCTGAGTACCATGTATCCATGACTTCGACGCAGGAGTACAGTGGTGCACCAGTTCTCCTTTGGGCAATTCGTGGCAGCAGAGTTGTTCGCTCCAGCGACCAAGGCATGCAGTGGAGCGAGGCAAGCGCTGGTCTTGGCGCGCTGCCAGCAGGAAGCATCCTCCTCGGCGGGCGCGAGGGCACGGTGTTCTGCTTTGTACCGACTGCCAGCGGAGACTCTACCATGATTTATCGCCGCGTTTCAGGAGTGCAAACGTGGTCACTTGCTGGAACGCAAGCATTTGCCGCTCGCGATGCTGCAGCATCACAGAGCGGCACGCTGTTGGTTACTACACCCGATGGCGTCTTCTCCTCCGAGGAGAACGGCATGTTCTGGTCCAACTCTTCCAGCGGCATCCAAGGCGTTGGGATCCAGTGTGCAGCCGTTCAATCGCCCGCAACGGTTGTTGCTGTTAGCACCAGTGGCAGGATCTATCGCTCACTCAATGGCGGAATCAGTTGGGCACGAAGCGGGATGTTCCCACCAACTGCCCAGGCGTTGGACATCGCAATTGCAGTACCAACAGTTGTCATCGGCACAACAAGTGGCCTTTGGTGTTCACTCGATGGAGGGGCAAGTTTCCAGCAGTGTTCAACTGCCACGGACGCAATTATCGAACCGATCTCGAGCATCGCACAGCTTCGAGGAATGCTCCTTGCAGTTGGCTCGACTTCAGCGTACATTTCCTCCAACGGAATGGCATGGACGAAGCTTTCTCTCCCGCTCGGGCAGGTCCACCTCCTCCGATCGGCTGATTCTCTTGCGGTGATCTCAACCCAGCACTCGCTGATCAGCATCGAAAGCATCATGCCACTATCGGCACGGACAATCGCAACGACAGAAGGCATGATTGTTCACCACGACATCGCTGCTGATGGCTCAATTGGCATCGTGCTCGATTCTGCGGGGGCGCTCTACTACCAACGCTTTAGCAGCACGGGGAGGCTGGAAGTAACTGTTCCACTTTCCGTCGCTGAGATCCAAACGATGGCGCTCTCGCGTGGGGGCACTGCATACATTGCTCCACGCAGTCAATCATTCCTCTACGTCATCGGCAGAAATCAGGCTACTGCTACTGTTGATACAACAATTGGCGAACCGGTTCTCTACCTGCGCCGACAGCAGAGTGGAGAACTGCTCGCAACCACTGCATATGGCGCCATCTACCGCATGGCAGCTGACTCGGTACTAAGCACTCATGAACCGGCTCGTGTGATGCTAACGATCACCCCCAACCCTGCAAGTGACCGCGTAACAATCACTGCGGATGTAGGAATCAAGCGCGTTCGCGTCTATGACTTGATCGGAACAGTACAGGCGGATATTGTCGCTCAACAACCAGCACCGGCGAAGATTATTGAAATCGGTTCCCTTCCGGCAGGTTACTACACTGTCGTCGTACACACTGCCTTGGGCATCACAGCGCATCCGTTGATCATCGAACGGTAGCAATGAGCCAGATTGTCGAAAGTCCCAATGCACCGCGTCCGGTCGGCGCCTATCCACACGCGCGTCGGGTCGGTGACTTTGTTTTTCTCTCTGGGGTCGGTCCTCGGCTACCTGGCAACGGAGAGATTCCTGGCAATCGCTACGATGAGTTCGGCAATCTCGTTGACTACGACATCGCCGCTCAAACGCTCTCGGTCTTCCGCAACGTGCGTGCAATCTTAGAGGCTGCAGGTGCGCGCTGGGAAAACATCGTGGATGTTACTGTTTTCTTGACGAACATGCAGCGCGACTTTCCAATCTTCAACGAGCTTTGGCGCGAGCATTTCGCAGACGTCAATGCCTGCCGTACAACAATCGAGGTCGGCTCCCTTCCAACGCCAATTGCTGTCGAATTGAAGGTGATTGCTTATGTCGGTGCGTAGTTTGCTTGCCGCGCTTGTTTCGACCTGGAGCATCTCCACTCTGTCGGCACAGCCGGTGCTTTCGTACCTGATTCCAGACATCGGTGCGCCTGGAATGGCTGTGTACGTCGAGCTTATCGCTCCTAATGCTGCCGACATCGAGGGCACAAGCTTTAGTGCAAACGATGGACTCTTTCTGGGTAATCCTACCGACCCACTGCGCATTGAACTAGTACGACCAGATGATTCAACGAAGATCAGCTTCGGTCCACTCATTGTTTCGTGGTCGGGGCGACTTATTAGCACCATTGCCTACATTTCCCCGACAGCAACTCCGAATAGTTGGGATTGGCGGCAGCTCAGCGATGCATGGCGGATTCCTCTCCGCATACGGACACCGAACGGCGTTACCGCAGTCGACACGTTCTACATCGTTCAGCCCACGCCAGGAGGGGACTTCCGCACTCGAACGGAATCCGTGCTCGGACGGCCGCCGTTGGGGGTTCGATCACGACGTGGAGCGCTCCTGTTCGATAGCCTGCTGCTTGGTGCGCGGACGTACACTGTTGCTACCGACGATCCCGATCAAATCGCATCCAATGGCAATCAGGGATACCTTCCGCTCGTGCTGATGGCACGAGGCGCTCTCCGTGGGGTATCGGCCACGCAAACGCGCATCACAGTGGATGCAAGCGGAGCCGACGGTGGTCCTGGCGGTGGCGGCGGAGGCGGCGATTTCTGCGACATTGTCGGCGGCGGTTCCAGTGGTGGTAATGGCTTCACCGGTGGTGGTCGCGGTGGCACGAACTCCCCCAACAGTTACCGAAGCGTCGGGACGGGCACCGGTCCGAACGGCAGTGGACTCAACCAGACACCGAGCGGAAACGATGGCGGCGCCTACGAATCCGCCGGCGGCGGTACTGGGCACCCGTTCGGTGCAAGCGGTGTGGGCTGCTCAAGCGGCCCTGATTGCTCTCCCGACGGTGCCCGCGGTGGTGCAAGCGGCGTCTCCGACAATCGCGATGGTGCAGGCGGCGGCTATAGCACCGACGGTGCTCCGACAAGCACAGCATCGAACAACGGCGGCAAAGCTCACGGGGATACAACACTTATTCCCCTTGCTGGCGGCTCTGGAGGCGCCAGTGGCAATCCACGGAACAGCTCATTTCCGTTTACAGCATGCGGCGGCCGTGGTGGCGGAGGTGGCGGTGCAATTGCTATCGCTACACTCGGCGCAATCGAACATCTTACACTCTCAGCCAACGGCGCCGATGGAAGTGGCAGCGGCACAACTACATCCCGTCGCGGCGGGAGTGGAAGCGGTGGCGGTATCTGCATTGCTTCCCCACTGGAAGTGACAGACCTTTCACTAACCGCAATCGGTGGCGGACAAGCAGCCCCTACAGGAAAAGGCGGCAACGGCCGAACGCGCGTGGATGCTCCGACGTTGAACGCACTTGTTGCGCAGCCAACGTCCTATCGCGGACCAACACTCGACACTATCACGGTTGCTCAAGGGCCGAGCATCAGGCTCGGTGGAAGCGGAGCGCCAGGCAAAACCATGTTGCTGTTCGCAAAAGCGGAGCGTGACATCTGGCGTTTGATTGATTCGGTCGTCGTTGGAGCAAATGCCCGCTGGCAGTACAACCTTCCCACTCCACCTGGGAGCAACTACCTTTACGTTGCTGCTGCGCAGCGAGAGCAGCAGAGTTCCCTGCGTTACAGCGCACGCCCAGCGCTTGTACTCTCTCATGCATCGGGGCGGATTGTGCGCATACTCTCGGCTCCGCTCCAGGTGCACCCATCACCGCTCGACATGGGGCGGTTGTCCTGCGCAGATGGAACAAGCAAGCTCGATTCCGTCATCGTCGTCAATCCTGACAACCAACCTGGTTCGATCACCGATGGCTACTTCCTCGACCCCTCAAGTGGTTTCCGCATCGTTCGCCCTCAACCAGTTCGGGCTACGATCCCCGCTGGGGATTCTATCGCAATTACCATCGAATACCGCATTCAAGCAGGTCGCTACGGAATCCAGAGCGATACGCTCCTGCTCGTCGGGGGCACACCGCCGGCAGTCTTCGCACGCGTCCCTGTGCGCATCCGTGTTGATAGCGCCGGTATCATTCTGACAACAACAAGCGATAGCAGAGCGATCTCAGCAGTTGATTTTGCCGAAACATGCCGCGGCACAACCAAAGAGCTTACGTTCGCCCTTCGACTTGTTGGCTCTGCTGCAGCAACGATTCAGCGTATTGCAACAGGCAGCGCACTCTTTTCCGTAACACCGCCAACGAAATTCACGCTCAACCCCGGCGACACAATTCATCTCCGGCTGCAAGCGACCCCACCAGATGTGGGTGACTACTTCGACACCCTCACCATCAGCGTGGACCTTTGCAACCAAACGCTCGCTATCCCGCTTCGTGTCCGCGGAGTTTCCAGCCGAATTCTCAGCATCGGCGACGATGGGCGCGGCAACGTTGACTTCGGCAATGTTCGTGTCGGTGCAACGCGCACAATCCGCATCGGCGTTATCAACCCGAGCACGCGCGACTCTGTGATCGTCCTTCCCATCCATCAACCGCAGCAACCGTACAGCTGGCAAACGGTACCGCCAGGGCTTTCCTTCCCACGTTCGCTCCGGGCAGGCGACACCCTCTGGATTGATGTCACGTTCGCACCGACAGCAATGGGTATTGCGCGGGACTCGCTGATCTTCGCCACTGCGCAGTTCGGCGCTACGTGCCCCGATACACTGCGTGTTCTTCTGGTCGGACAAGGAACGCTCTCGGCAGTTGTCCCACGGAAAACTCTGCTCGATTTCGGCGTCGTTGCCTGCGGCTTCAAGCGCGACACGCTCTGGCTGATCAACACCGGCAACACCGATGCGACGCTCGACTTCCCAGCAACAATCTCGGGCAGCGACGCAACGTACTTCCGCATTGTCGAGCAGCCGCCCAGCGGCGCGTACACCCTGCGCCCTGGAGATTCTGTCCGCATCATCGTCGAAGTGCGCATTGACCCGCAGAACAACGACGGCATCAAGACAGCAACACTAGAACTTTCTGTTCGTGATGTCACCTAGCCGCTCCGAATTTCTCTCCAAGTCCAGCAGCAAGCACTCGTGCTTGAGTTTTCGCCCGAGCCATATGTCCTGGTGGACGTTCCGGTCAACTTCACGTCGCAATCGCAACCGCCGCTGACGGTGCGCAATCTCAGCAGCGTGGAAGCATGCATCGCCGACATTCGGACGGGGCGACCAGAAATTGTGCCGCTCATTCGCACGATCAATGTGCCCCCATACTCAGCAAGTCGCGACATCTACTTCAACATCACGCCTACGACGCTGAACCCAATAGACGATACGATCACGATCGTCCTTTCCTGCCCGTGCATTGATTCGATCAGGGTGCCGATTCGGATTGTGCCGACGAACAATGCACTCGCGATCTCTCCACGGCCGCTCGACTTCGGAACGCTTCCGCCATGTTCGACGGCACGGCGAACACTAACGCTCAAGAACAACGATCCATCCAGCAGCGCTGAACTCGAAGAGATGGCAATCATTGGCCCCGATGCCAAGCTCTTACGAATCACCGGATCGCCATGGGCAACGCTGCCCTACAGCGTTCCTTCCGGCTTCAGCTTTACCGTTGAGATTGAGTTCAGTCCTGCAGGGACACGCGCAGGAGCGAAAGCTGCTGCGCTTTCGATTCGCTACACCATCAATGGACAAGAGATCCGCGATACGGTCCAGCTTGTCGGTGAGCGAACTGTCCCGATTGAGACCGATACGCTGCTCGACTTTGGTGAAGTCAAACAAGGCGACAGCCGCACCCTCCCGCTCCGACTGACCAACAACTACACACGTAGCATGACGTTTACATTCAGCGCTGGGCAGTGGAGCGCGTACTACACAACAACGCCCACGGTAATGAACGTGGACGTTGTGACCAAAACGGCTACTGCCGATGTCGAGTTCAATGCCCAGGACATTGGCGACTTTCCCGACACGCTGTGGGTAAAGTTCACAAGCCTTGGCATGTCGTGTACCGATAGCGTCCCCGTGGTGCTCCGAGCCACTTCGATACCCGGAATTGGGTTTGCGCTCTGGCTCGATTCGCTCCGAATCCTCGATCCACGCCAGAAGGACATTGCACTCAACATCTATGGCAGGCTCGATACAAATCTTGTGCTACCGAACGCGCAGCTTCTCCTTGTGCTCGATGTGCCCAACCAACTCTTCATGCCGCGCGGAGTTCGTGCCCGTGGTGGGCGGATCCAGTCCTTCAACAGTCGCACGCGCGACCGGCATGTCATCACAATTACCGTTGATACGTTGCTTGCGCCGCTATCGCAACAGCCGCAGCTCATCGCGCAGCTTCTCGGCGATGCCATGCTCGGCGACCGCCAGTGCGACTCGATGTTCATCGTGCAAGCACGCTGGACCAACAGTGGCATCAAACCGACGACGTGGATCAATCCCAGCCAAGGCAATGGCGCACTGTGCCTGACACTCTGCGGAGCTGGGGGACCGCGCCTTTTAGGTTCGGAGCTCCAGCTCCCGGTGTTCCAAATTCATCCCAACCCAACGACCGACGACGCAACTGCAATCATCACAGCGAACGAACGCGGAAGCTACGAGCTGGAAGTACTCTCGCTCGATGGGATTGTACTCGCCAAGCAAGCTCTCGGCCAACTTGAAGCAGGTAGTTCCTACCAAGTTGCTCTCCAGCTCGATCGCATAGCATCGGGTTTGTATTGGGCCCGGCTCCGCACACCGAGTGGGGTGCGCGTTGAGCCACTGGTGCGGGTGCGGTAATGTAATTTTGTACTGCCGATGAAACAGATGCTCGCACTCATCAGCTCGACGCTTGCGCTCTGCACAATTGCACTGCAGTGGGCCAGTGCGTGCCACGTGCACTCGCCCAGTAACGAGCCAGTGCATACCCTCACGTGTGCAGAAACGCAGCACTGCCCGCTGTGCCATATCCCTCTGGGAACTGCGCCGCCGAGCACTCCACTACGCCCGATTCTGCTCCAAACCGCATCACTGCACGTTCCAGCCGCGCAAACAACCGCGCCACACCAACCGACTGCTTTCCCCCGCACACTCCGCGCACCGCCGACTGCGTAGCATCCCTATCAACTCCACACCGGATCTGTACGGACGCAGTCGTTTCGTTTTTACCAATCTGAATGCCTTGTCTTGTTGCAGCACTGCTGACCATTGCGGCAGCGTGCACGTTCGCCTCTGACGGTAGCTTCCACCTTCACGGTGTTGTCCGCGATAGCGCTCGTGGCACTCCGATTTCCGATGCTCAGATTGTGATCATCGGCCTGCAGCGCATTGCGCGGAGTGCAAGCGATGGTCATTTCCACGTCCCCAATCTTGCACCGGGACGCTACCGTCTGGGTATTCGGCGACTTGGATACTACGACCGAGTGTTGACCATCGCGCTATCCCGCGACACAACGATTGACGTGTTCCTTGTTCCGCTGAGCATCGAGCTCCACCACGTCACCGTCGAAGGTGCGCGCCCGCTTGCCATCGGAACCGAGCATGACGTCCAGCTCGACTGGCAGTATCTCGATCGTCACCGCGGACAAACATTCGGCGACTTGCTCACAGACGTTCCCGGAGTTTCGCTCCTCCAGACTGGAGCGACGATTGCAAAGCCTGTCATCCGTGGCCTACACAGCGAACGTGTCGTAATCAGCAGTGGCGGCATTCAGCACCGTGCACAAGAATGGGGTCTCGATCACGGGCCTGCACTCGATCCGTTTCTGCCGACGAGCGTTGCTGTCATTCGCGGTGCAGCGAGCTTGGAGGAGAGCTACGCAGCGATTGGGGGTGTCATTCGGATCGAGCCACCGCCGCTCCGCTACCACCAAGCATTCGAAGGGCAACTGTCGCTACTGGGAGCAACGAATAATGGAATGGGCGCCGCAGCTGTGCGTGCCCAAGGAAGTGACCTTGCTTTCCCCAACACTGCCTACCTCCTCTACGCAAGTGGGACGATTGCCGGCGATAGCCGAACGCCACAGTACGTGCTCTCCAATACTGGTGCACGCACTGGCAGCGGGATGGTAGCAATCGGCTACGACGCTGCATCTTGGCGAACCGAGCTAAGCTACTCGCTCTTTGCCAGTGAGCTTGGAATCCTAGCAGCTTCCCACCTTGGCAATCCCGACGATTTGCAGCGCGCGATCGAAGCGGGTCGGCCGCTCATCATCCGACCGTGGACGTATCGCATCGGCAACCCTCGTCAGCAAATTCTCCACCAGACGCTCTACCTTCACAGCACCTACACCACCGATGCTGGCACACTCGAGCTGCACTATGGCTGGCAGCGGAACGACCGAAGCGAATACGACGCCCACGCTGCACGGTACACCGACAGCACTCTCCTCCAGCAAGCACTCCAGCGGCCGGCACTGGAGCTCTCGCTGGCCAGCTATCAGCTCGAACTCCGATACCGTTTCTCCAACAGTGGCGCAACGAACGTTCTCGGTCTGCACTTCCTTCGGCAATCGAACGTCCGCAGCGGACAAGTCTTTCTCCTGCCGGACTATTTGCTCTACGAAGGCGGAATTCTGGGAACGCGGACGTTTACGATCGGCGACTGGCTTGCATCGTTCGGTATTCGGGGCGATCTCCAGTGGATGCAAGCTCGACCGTACAACAAAGCCGCAGGACGATACGATCCCGATACGACCATGCTCTTTGCGGGTATCGCGGCAAATGGTGGCATCGAACGCACGATTGGTGGCTCCTCTCGCCTCCGCATCAATCTTGGCACGTACTGGAGGCCTCCATCGCCGGTGGAGCTCTTTGCCAACGACTTGCACCACGGCACTGCGCAGTACGAAATCGGCGACCGCAAACTCCGCACTGAGCGGTCGGTCTCACTCGATGCCAGCTTCACAACAAGGTTGGACCGCATCCAGCTCGAGGCAACAGTGTACGCGCAGTACTTTCCACGTCTGACGCAACTACTTCCGGACTCGATGCCAACGGTCACGTATCGCGGCGTCTTTCCAACGATGCGGTACGTCCAACAACGCGCTGCAATCTTTGGCAGCGAACTCTCCGCTTCGCTCCCAATGGGAAACATCCTTCGCTTCGATATGCAAGCGGCATTCGTACGTGGGGTTCGACTTCCCAGCGGCGATTTTCTGGCATTTATGCCAGCTGATCGGATGCGGTTGGCGCTCCATCTCCACCCAGACGATCTGCTTGGGATACACGCGCCGTATTTCGAACTTGCCGCAACAGCCGTTCGCCGCCAAACTGCGGTCTCACCAAGCGTCTTCGATTATGCACCGCCACCGGCAGGCTATCTCACCGTGGATCTGACTGCTGGCGGGCAATGGCTTCTTGCAGGCACACCGATCCAAGCAACACTTCGGATCCAGAACCTGCTCGACACACCGTACCGCGATTACTTGAGCCGCTACCGTTACTTCGCACTCAATCCCGGCAGGAATCTGATGCTAACTGCCACAGTTCCTTTTGGTATGTTCAACCACTTTCTGGAGACCCAGCAATGAAATGCACCCTTTCCGTTGCACTGCTCGCAACGCTCCTTGTGCTCAGCGGATGCGAGAAAAGCCATAGCCCATCCGATGACGAACATAAAGTGCCAGGTACGTTTATCCTGCGGCTTGTTGGCAGCCGCGGTGATACTGTTACTGCACGCTGGCGCGATTCTGATGGCCCCGGCGGAAGCCCACCGATCGTGGACACTCTCGGGCTCCGCTCAAACTCGACGTACTCGTGCTCGTTGGAAATACTGGCGACCGACGGCGATAGCCTCACCAACACTATCCGCTCGCAGGGAACTGAGCATCAGTTTTTCTACAGCCTCGATGGCTCAGCGGCAAATACAGTGAGCATTGCGATAACTGATCGCGATAGTCGAGGTATGCCGTTAGGATTGCAGACGCGGTGGTCAATCGATCCTGTTGAAGCTCCAACACCCGGCCACGTGCGCATCCAGCTTTACCACTACGAGCCGAACACGAAAGATGGGCAGGCGCGCGCACCCGAAACCGATGCGGACATTTCGCTGCCGCTTGTCATCGAACCTTAGACGAACACGTTCCGGAATGCCTCCTCAGCAGGTGGGAATGGCTGCTCGAGCGCTCGGTCAATCGCACTGGTGATCTGCTGAGCAATTTCAGCGTGCCAGCGGGAAATCGTTTCCTGGTCAGCGATGCGATGCTCGACCAGGAACGCTTCATAACGCGCAAGTGGATCGCGCTTTTCCCAGTACGCGAGCATCTGGCGCGGGACGTAACGGAAATCATCGTGCTCGGCGTGTCCGCGCATGCGCATCGTAACGCACTCGATGAGTGCAGGACCTTCGCCTGCGCGGGCACGCTGGGCGTAGTCCCGCACCGTGTCATAGACCAGCTCGACGTCGGTTCCATCAATGGTGACGCCCGGGCAGCCGTAGCCAGGTGCACGATCACTCAAGCGCTCGCAGGCGTATTCAAGTTCGCGTGGCGTCGAGTAAGCGTATTGATTGTTTTCGATGATGACAAGAAGTGGCAGTTTCTGCACGGCTGCAAAGTTCATCGCTTCGTGGAATTCTCCGACGTTCGAGCCGCCATCACCGATCGTTGTAAGGACAACGATGTTTTCCTTCCGCATTCGTGCTGCGAGGGCAAAGCCAGCTGCAACTGGCATCATCGCAGCCAGGTGCGAGATGTTGCCGTAGATCCGCCGGGCTGGGTCTGCGTAATGTCCGGTGCCATCGGTGCCACGCATGCTGCTCCCTTGGCGTGCCATGAAGTTGAGCATCAGTCCATCGAGCGGGGCACCGAAGACAAAGTGCATGCCGATATCCCGATGCATCGGGAAGATCACATCGCGCGAGCGGTCGAGTGCGTAGCTTGCGCCGACCGACGTTGCTTCGTTGCCGATTTGTGCGTACACGCCGCCGAGCGCGCGCCCTTGGCGGTAGAGGCGAATCATCGCGTGGTCGAACTCGCGCGCTGTGATCATCCAACGAACAAGCTGCCTGCGATCGTCATCGCTTAGCTGCGGTGAAACGTGAAGCGGGGGAATAGGCTCATCGAGGTTATACTGGCTCATTGCTTCCTGTGGGGTGGTGTGATGCGATACCCAAACGAACGAAGGTACGTCGGGTCGTTTCGCCAATGCTCGCGGACCTTGACGTACAGCTCCAAATAGACTGGCACACCGAGATGCTCTTCAATCCGCTTGCGGGCATGTTCGCCAATGCGTTTGATCATCGCGCCGCCCTTGCCGATGAGGATCTTCTTCTGCGAATGGCGCTCGACGATTAGCTCTGCGGCAATGTACCAGGGTGCACTGTCGCGTTCCTCAAAATCAGTAACGACCACCTCGACCGAATAGGGTATTTCCTGCTGGCAGTGGCGGTAAATCTGCTCACGGATGAACTCGGCCACGAAGAATCGCTCGTTCTGCGTCGAAAGTTGTTCTGGATCGAAGAGAAATTCTCCTTCGGGAAGATGCTCGATGATGACGCGCTCAAGCTCATCGAGGAACTTCCCTTTCAGTGCCGAGACCGCCACACTTGCCGTGAAGATTCCCGATGCCATCATGTGCTCGATGATGGGCAGTGCTGCAGCTTTCTCCTCGAGTGCATCCATTTTCGTCAGCACCAAAATCGTTGGTTTCGCACTTGCGCGGACATCGTCCATGATCGGTTCAGCAAGGAGCGACTGCGCCTCGGCAATGCCACCAGTCGCATCGAGCAGAACCGCCAGAACGTCTGCATCCTCGATCGCTTGCCGAATCTCGGTGAGCATTTGACGGTGAAGCTCGTACTTCGGATGCTGGACGATGCCCGGTGTATCGAGGAAAACAATCTGTGCATCCGGACGTGTCAAGATGCCAACAACCGGCCGGCGTGTTGTCTCTGGTTTCGGCGAAACAATCGCCAGCGGCTCGCCGATGAGCGCGTTGAGCAGAGTAGATTTCCCAGCGTTCGGTTTCCCAAGGATCGCAACAAAGCCAGCGCGCTTCATTGGGCAAGGCTCTCCAGATGTGCAACGATTCGCTCTGCTGCGCGACCGTCGCCGTAGGGGTTATGCGCTTTCGCCATCGAGCAGTAGAATTGTTCGTCGTGGAGCAATTGCAGTGCAGTTGTAACGATGCGTTCGGCATCGGTGCCCACAAGACGAGCTGTGCCTGCCTCGATTGCTTCCGGACGCTCCGTTACCTCGCGAAGGACCAACACTGGCTTCCCAAGCGACGGAGCTTCCTCTTGGATGCCCCCAGAGTCGGTGATGATAAATGCTGCATGCTGCATCAAGTACGCAAACTCCCGGTACGGCAGCGGTTCAAGTAAACGCACATTGGGGACAGCTCCGAGCACGTGCAGAACAGGGCCGCGGACGTTCGGATTGAGATGCACCGGGTAGAGAATCGTAACGTCTGGCTCTGTGCGTGCAAGCGTTGCAAGTGCGGTGCAGATCCGTTCGAACCCCTCGCCGAAATTTTCGCGACGATGCCCGGTAACCAAGATCAATCGTCGGTGGCCACGTTCGCATAACTCCAACACATCCTCTGGCAACGCAAGGAGCTGCCGGCGCAGGGCAGAGTCGAGCTGTGCAAGCTGTGCTACTGTCCAGCGGAGCGCATCAATTGCCGTGTTCCCAGTCACGAGGATGCGCGAGGGCGGAATTCCTTCCCTCAAGAGATTCTCGCGTGCGCGTTCTGTCGGCGCATAGTGCCAATCGGCAAGGTGCGAGGTCAGCACACGGTTGGCCTCCTCGGGAAAGGGCGCGTACTTGTCGAACGTGCGTAGCCCTGCTTCGACGTGCGCTATCGGGATGCGCTCGTAGAACGCAGCCAGTGCTGCGGCGAACGTTGTCGTCGTATCACCCTGGACGATGACCATATCAGGACGCTCCGTGCGGAACTCACGTTCGAGTCCAGCAAGGCAGCGGACGGTAACATCGTACAGGCTCTGCCCAGGCTGCATAATTGCAAGGTCGGAATCCGGGATAATGCCGAAGAGCTCGAGCACTTGATCGAGCATCTCGGTGTGCTGCCCTGTGACGACAACACGGAGCGTGCACCACGTCGCATTCGCCAACCGATGGACAATCGGTGCTAGCTTGATAGCTTCTGGGCGCGTTCCGAAAACAACTGTGAGTTTCACACGCCTCCGATTGCACTTTTGCAACAAGATGTGCACAAAGATAGCCGAACTGTCAACCGACAGGAGACACGTGGTGCAGTGAACACGCTCCGACGCCGTCAACTCGAAGTGGTGCCGTTCCCCGTTGCACTGCGGAAGGGGCTACGACGCGCTCTGAGACCGCTGGTGCAGCACTGGCGTATGCATCGCGCACAGCAGCGGCAGCCCTATGCAACAGCGCGTGATGTTCCCTGGACGATGCCCGCAATGATTGATTCCCACCTCCACGCTCCGCAACAGGAGCATCTCCAGCCGTTGTCTGCCGTACTGCAGCAGATTGCGGCCAACTCTTGCGAAGGCAAATTCCCTGTACTCGGTTTGGGATGGATTGTCCCGCAGCATGGCTACCAACCACCAGGATTCAACGCAGTGCGGTACGACGCACCGGCACCCGAGGACACCGAACGCGGAGATTGGCTGGATGCGTACCTGCCGTACGCCGCCGTGCCGCGCGCTCGCTGGCTCTGGTGCATGATCCAACAGCCGCATGCACCCTACGACTGGCAACGTGACTTTCGCAGCGGGTATCGGTGGAGTGAGCGCTGCAAGCACTGGCAACTTCGGTTCGATGCTGCTGGTGCCGATCCCAAGGTGCCCTGGGAGCTTGGTCGGCTCCAACTCCTCCCACTGCTCGCTCTTGCACTCAACTGCGTCTCGAGCACTCTGCGTCCAGCAGTCCTCAGTGCAATCGAGACGACACTGCTCGATTTTGCTGCGCAGAATCCCCCTGGTTACGGCATCCAGTGGGCGCTGGGGATGGAGGCTGCGCTTCGGCTCGCCGCAATCGCTGTGACACTCGATCTGGCAGTGCCACACGGTCTCGATGAGCGCGTCGGGCAGGCAATGCTACTTTCTCTCTACGACCATGCTTGCTTTGTCTTGGGAAACCTCGAATGGTCCGAGGGCATGCGTGGCAATCACTATTTGGCGTGTATCGCCGGACTCTCAGTCGCAGCAGCGTATTTCCCTGCGTGTACCTGGACAGCGCAGCTCCGCCGCTGGTGCGCTGCGCAGCTCTGCACAGAAGCGCGCTACCAATTTCTCCCCGATGGTGGAAACTTCGAAGCATCGCTGGCTTACCACCGCTTCAGTGCGGAAATGCTCGGCTGGGCAACGTGGTTTTTGTACCGAACACCGGAGGGACATGACATTCTCGAACGCGACAGGGAGTTCTGGCCCCTGCTCGAACGTATCGCCACGTTTACCGAACAAACCACGTATCGGAGCGGCATCGCACCACAACTTGGCGATAACGACAGTGGACGGTTCCTATCGTTCCTCCCCCTTGCTGATGATCCTGACGCCTACAACACGTGGCATGCCGAGCCTCGTCCCTACCTTTCGCAGCGGAACCACCGTGAGACATGTGCGTTGTTGCGTGCAGTCTGTCGGAAGGAAGAGCGTATCCTCGATGCGCTCCTTGGTGATCAAACTCAGCACCGGCGAGCGAGCTTTTGTGCGCATACGTTCGGGGTGGCGGTCATCCGCAATGCGGAGGCGGAAGTGTTTCTCCGCGCTGGTTCGATTGGACAGCGCGGGAAAGGAGGGCATGCCCACAACGACCAATTGTCCATCACACTGGCGCTTGCTGGTCAGGAAGTGATTGCCGACCCCGGAACTGGCGTTTACCTTGCCCAGCCGGCGATGCGGAATCGCTTTCGTTCGACACGAATGCACAGCACGCTGGCACTCGATAGTGTCGAGCAAGAAACTTGGTGCGAAGGTGGGGGCGAAGCGCTCTTCTGGCTGACCAGTGATCGCGCTCACGCACGCATCGTCGCTATTACTGAACGCCTCATCATTGCAGAACACACTGCATGGCATCTGCCACACCGGCGCATTGTTCGGTTAGGGGACAATGTACTGAGCATCGAGGATTACTTTGCCGCACCGAGCCAAGCGGTGATCTGGTTCCACCTCCATCCATGCGTGCACGCCGAGGACACTGGCGAGGGGGTACATCTCGAAATCCCGCAGGCACATGTTATCCTCTCCAGCTCTGATGCAGCGACAATTGCGCTCGAAGAAAGCCTCTATAGCCATTCCTACGGCATCTGGACTCCAACACACGCAATCGCGATCCAACCCTCTGGTCCGCGTACGGAGGTCACCATACGCTGGCAGATGCGCTCGTAACTTTGCGCAGTATGTGATGGTTTGCCGATGCAGCTTCGCAAGCACCTTCGATTGCTCTCGTGGACAGCGGCTGATAAGCTTCTCTTCGTCGGGTACGGTGGAGTTACCTGGCTTCAGATCCGTGCACTCTCGCCCGAGGAATATGGCTTAGCTGCGCAGCTTCTGACCTTACAGGCGTGGATTGCCATCGTGGCTGAAGGTTCTGTGCTGCAGGGCATCATTCAGTATGGGCAAGACCAACGGGAGCGTGGGCGTGCGAATGCACTTGCGTTGACATTGC
>BEHW01000024.1 GCA_002898675.1 bacterium HR20 | reverse complement strand
CCCGAGCTGTTCGAGGACACTGTTCATTGCGAGTCGATCGCGGAGGCTGTCGAAATCTACGCGGTCAAGTTCCTGGTCTTGGTTGAAACACGAAAAGACCGGAACAAGCTCGCGCCCGGTCTGGGGATCAACATGTTTCTGTAAGCATTGCGCGCAGATTTCCTTCATCATGCACTGCATCGGCGAATTGATCGAACCGATCGCGACGTGCGGTCCGAACGCCGTGCGGAGTGCGCCCCACCGCGCACGTTTGACGGCATGCATCATCCCATCACTGCCAATTGCAATAATGCGGTTGACCGTTGAAAATGGCATTACTGGCTCGCCGAGCTTTCCTTCGTGGTAGGCAACCATGGCTTCAATAATCGTCCCGCGATAGTGCCGATCCTGTGGGCGCTGGGGCACGATTTCTGTGCCGCTATCGGTACACCAGATGACTTGGTCGGTTGCCTCTTGGACGACGTTCATTTTGAACACATCCCCGCCGTTGCGATAGCCTGCAAAGTAGAGGACGCGGCAGCCGTGCGCCTTGAGTGCAGAGGCGATCGAAAAGAGCACCGCATTTCCCAACCCACCACCGCAGAGGAGGACGTTTTCGTTTTCAGGGATGTGTGTGGGAGCGCCTGTTGGCCCCATGACGACGATCTTTTCGCCAGGTTGAAGGTGGGCTATCATCCGTGTCGAAGCACCAACTTCGAGTGCAATCATCGAGAGCAACCCTTCCTCAGGCTTGGTCCAAGCGCCCGTCATCGCGAGTGCTTCCATGACTAATCGGTGATCACCAATCCGCGGAGCGGTCGCTGCATAGTTCTGAAGCCGATAGAACTGCCCAGGTCGAAACTTTCGCGCTGCTTGCGGTGCAGATACGATAAGCTCAACGATCGTTGGCGTTAGCCGCTCAACTCGCACTACACGCGCAGTGCAATCGCGCTCGAGCGAGGCAAAGAATTGCTCCAGCTCGTCGGTCTGGTCTTCGTGCATAGTGTCCAGCTTTCGAGCAGCTGCAGCGATGTCTTGAGCAAAGAGTCGTGCAATGGAGCGGTAGCCGCGGCGGGCACTCGCCATCGCACGAACGACACTTCCTGCATAGGCTGGATGGCTATCACCGAAAAAGCTCACCAGCCGACCGTTCCGATTGTAGGAGGTAAAGAACGCTTCATCGAGACGTGAAGCTGGCCGAAGGTGAAACGTTTTCATGTGCGCTGGAAGGAAAGGAACAAAAAGCGCGCAGCCCCAAAGACGAGACGGCGCGCTCAATAGTGCCGAGGGAGGGATTCGAACCCCCGACACGCGGATTATGATTCCGCTGCTCTAACCTGCTGAGCTACCTCGGCACTCGATCATGATTCGCTGCTTGTCAGGCGGCGAATTTCATCACGGATACGTGCAGCACGCTCGTAGTCTTCCTCGCGGATGGCTTTATCCAGCTCGCGCTGAAGCTGCTCCAACCGTGAAGAGGGTGCACTACGGGATGGCCGTTCTTCCTGGCTTTCCTCCTCGTGCTGGCGAAGGAGACGGAGGAGATCGTCGTCATCGTCGTCATCCTCCTCGTCGAGATCATCATCGTCGAGGATGTCAACTTCCTCTGGGATGACCCCTGCCTCGTCGAGCACCGAATCCATGACGTAAATCGGTGCATCGAAGCGCAGTGCAAGTGCGATTGCATCGCTGGGGCGTGCATCAACCTGCAAATCGAGTCCTTCGATGGTGATCTGCGCGTAGAAGATGCTCTCCCGCAGCTCGACGATGCACACTTCGCTGACAGTGCCCCCTGCCTGCTCGATGATGTTCTTGAGCAAATCATGTGTCATCGGACGCGTCGGCTTGATACCTTCCATTTGCGCTGCGATTGCTTGGGCCTCTGGTGCACCAATAACAATGGGGAGCCTCCGCTCTCCCGAAGTTTCCTTCAGGATGAGCGCGTAGGCGCCATTGCTGCCTGTACTGGCAGACAGTCCGATGACTTCGACTTTGACTTTCGTCATAGTGCTTTGACCAGAGGCTCTGCGTTCAAGAGCAAAATTACGATACACTACTCTGCTTGAGTGCACGGATGCGCTCGATGAGTTTCGGGATCACTTCGAAGACATCGCCGACGATACCGTAGTCAGCGACCTTGAAGATTGGAGCATCCTTGTCTTTGTTGATCGCCGCAATCACCTTCGACGAGGACATACCTGCCAGGTGCTGTACCGCGCCACTAATGCCGCATGCAAGGTAAAGATTCGGGGATACTGTCTTGCCTGTCTGCCCGACCTGCTCGCTGTGGGGCCGCCAGCCAGCGTCAACGACTGCGCGCGACGCGCCCACTGCCCCACCGAGCACTGCTGCGAGTTCTTCGATGAGCACAAAGTGCTCTGGTCCTTTCATGCCGCGCCCCCCAGAGACGACGATGTCTGCTTCGAGGACGTCGAGCTTGCCCTCGTTGCGAATAACATCGGTGACAACGACACGGCATTGCTCCTGACTGAGCGTCGGTGTGAACGTGCTCCGTTCCGGCGTTGATGGTTGTTCGGCTGGACGCGCCGTAAACATGTTTGGGCGGAGCGAATACACTGCACGCTCGGTCAGCGGACGCACCGTTGCGCGGACCTTCCCAGCGTAGAGTGGACGAACCGCCTCCAGGTGCCTCTCAGAAGTTGTTAGTTCCACGCAATCTGGCACATACGCTGCTTCGAGGAGTACTGCAACTCGTGGCGCGAGCTCTTTGCCCATCGCAGTCGCACCGAAAAAGAGCGTTGCCACCTGTCGCGACTTGGCCCACTGCGCGATTGCTTCTGCTACAGCTTGGGAGGAGTATCGCTCCAGCAACGCATGCGTAATGCTTACAACTTCGTCAACGCCATAATCAGCCAGCACATCAGCTTCATTACTGCCGATTTCGAGCGCAATGACTCGCTGCGCATGGGAGCGTGCTGCCGTGATCGCCTCCAACGCGGCACGCTTGATCGCGCCACTACGGCGTTCGATAAATACTGCAATCGTTGACATTGGATGAATCGAGTTGTTCGACATCAGATGACCTTCGCCTCTTCGTGGAGGAGGCGGACAAATTCCGCGATGTCGGCGTCACTATCGCCCAAGATTTTGTTTGCGCGTTTGAGTTGGGGCACTTGGTAACGCACCATTGCTGCGCGTGGCGAAACAGCAACTGGCTCGACGGACTCAATCGGCTTCGATTTTGCCTTCATGATTTCAGGAAGCTTCGGGTACCGCGGATTGTTGATACCCTTCTGGACACTGACTACGAGCGGCAACGTTGCTTCGAGCACTTCCTTGCCCCCTTCGATGTCGCGCTCAGCGCGGACTCGATCACTCTCGATCTCGAGTTTCGAAACAACCGAAATTGATGGAACTCCGAGCAAAGCGCCAACAGTGCTCGCCATTTGGAACGAATCGTGATCTATGCTCTGCCGGCCCAGGAGAACGAGCGATGCATCAATCGCTTTCGCATACGCAGCGATGTTGGCCGCAACACCGAACGAATCAAGCCCAGTGGCAGGAATGATCACCGCGCTATCGGCACCCATCGCGAGCGCAGTTCGAAGAATTTCCTTTGCAGCATCGGAGCCAACGGTGAGCGCAACAACACGTCCGCCGTGTCGCTCCCGCTGAAGCAATGCTTCTTCGATTGCGAACTCATCGTAGGGGTTGAGAATGTACTTGGCACCGCCCAGCTCAAGCCCACTGCCATCAGCAGTAACGCCGATCTTCGCTGCGGTATCGGGGACGTACGAAATACAAGCGAGAATGGTCATCACGAACATCTGTGGTAGAACAACAGACATGCAAAACTACGCCGTGCGCGCTTTCTGTCGCCGCACGCGGCCGTTGGTTGTCACGCCAATGCCAAGCTCTGCGCGGAGGTAGCGTCCTGTCAGCGATGCAGGGTTCGCTGCAATCTCCTCCGGTGTTCCTTGCGCAACGATGCGCCCACCATCGCGTCCACCGCCGGGACCGAGGTCAATGACCCAATCGGCACACTTGATCACATCGAGGTTATGCTCGATGACCACAACGGTATTACCACGTTCGACCAGGCGCTGTAACATCTCGAGCAGAATGCGAATGTCTTCGAAATGCAAGCCGGTCGTCGGTTCATCGAGGAGGTAAAGCGTTCGCCCGGTGCTTGTCCGTGCAAGCTCGGTGGCAAGCTTGAGACGCTGCGCTTCTCCTCCGCTCAACGTTGGCGCTTGTTGACCGAGTGTGAGGTAGCCCAGCCCAACCTCTGCCAGAACAGCAAGCTTTTTCCGAATCGGTGGGATCTCTGCAAAAAATGCGAGCGCCTCTTCAACAGTCATCGCGAGCACATCCGCGATGGTCTTGCCTTTGTACGTCACCGAAAGTGTTTCGCGGTTGTAGCGTTTGCCACCGCATTCATCACAGGTGACATAGACCTCCGGCAAAAAGTTCATCTCGATCGCCTGAACACCTGCGCCTTGGCAGGCTTCACAGCGGCCGCCTGCAACGTTGAACGAAAAGCGACTGGGCGTAAATCCCCGAATGCGCGCTTCGGGGAGCATCGCGAAGTGTTCGCGAATGTGTGTGAAGACTCCAGTGTACGTTGCGGGGTTCGACCGTGGCGTCCGTCCGATGGGACTTTGATCTACGACGACAACTTTATCGAGATGCTCGATGCCGCGAATGTCGCGATAGGGCAGCACGTCGAGCGATGTCCGATGCAACCGATTGCTCAGCAGTGGATGGAGCGTATCAAACACAAGCGAGGATTTCCCCGATCCCGAAACACCAGTGATGCAAACGAATCGGCCGAGCGGTAGCTCCAGCGTTACATCGCGGAGATTGTTGCCGGTAGCGCCCTCCAGAACAAGCCACTTGCCCGTGCGGGATCGTCGCTGGTGCGGCACTTCAATGTGCCGCTCGCCGAGAAGGTACTGTGCGGTCAGAGATTGCTCCCGAACTTCATCTGGTAGCTTTTTCAATCGTCCTGGCGCTTCGACGAAGAGCACTTCCCCCCCATGCACCCCTGCGCGCGGCCCTAAATCCACCAGGACATCAGCAGCGAGCATCGTCTCGCGGTCATGTTCGACGACGACAACGGTATTGCCAAGATCACGCAGTCGCTGGAGCGATGCGATCAATGCGCGATTATCGTGCGGGTGGAGCCCGATGCTTGGTTCATCGAGGACGTAGAGGACGCCGACGAGCTGCGAGCCAATCTGTGAAGCCAGCCGTATCCGTTGCGATTCACCACCGCTGAGCGTCCGCGCTGGCCGATCGAGCGTCAAGTATCCCAAGCCGACATCGCAGAGAAATTCCAGTCGTTGGGAAATTTCGGCAAGAATCGGCTCCGCGATGATGCGTTCAGTCTTGCTCAGTTTTCCAGGCAGAGATTCGATCCATTGGCGTAGGTGCGGAATATCCCACCGCACAATCTCAGGAAGCCGCAATCCATCGAGCCGTACCGACCGACTTGTCGCACGCAGACGTTCGCCGTTGCACTCAGCGCACAGGACGTTGCCCATGAACGATTCGATCCACGCGCGAACTTTTGGCGAACTTGTCGTACTGTACTGGTGGCGGAAAGTCGGCAGGATGCCGTGGAACTCTTGTTCAACGTAGAAGCGCTCGCCACCGCTTTCAAGCTCGATTTCCAACGGACGCTTTCGCGCAGTTTTGCCTTCGAGCAGTAGCTCAAGCTGATGCGGTGGGAGCTCTTCGATCGGCCGAGTCAGCGAAATACCCTCTCGCTGAGACAGCGCGACAACTTGCTTCCAGAGCAGTGTCTGGCGCTGCGGTCCCAAAATCGCAATGCCTCCATCTGCGATCGAAAGGCGGCGATCCGGTAGTACACGGTCGCGGAGAAAATCCTGCCGGTATCCCAACCCTTCACATGCAGGACACCAGCCATACGGCGAATTGAACGAGAACGCATTCGGTGCCAGTGGCTCGAAGCCTTTTCCGCAGGAAGGGCATGCCAGCACTGTGCTGAACACCTGCTCGGATGCGCCATCACCAATCGCAGCAACCAGACGCCCTTCCCCCATCGAGAGCGCAAGCTCGACGCTCTCCCGCAGCCGCCGTTCAACAGTCGCAGCCAGCGGAAAACGATCAATGACCAGCTCGATCGTGTGGGTCTTATAGCGATCTAGCATCATGCCATCGGTCATTTCGCGATACTGGCCATCAACCCGAACACGCGTAAACCCACGGCGTTGAAGTTGCGCAAACAGTTCGCGGTAGTGCCCCTTTCGGCCGTGCACAAGTGGTGCAAGGATTGCAAGCGTCGTTCCGTCAGGCAGTCCCATCAGGGATGCAACGATTTCGTCACTCGTGGTGCGGCGTACCGGCACCTGACAGTCCGGGCAGTATTGGGTTCCGACCTTAGCGTAGAGCAGACGGAGGTAGTCATAAATCTCCGTCACCGTACCGACTGTCGAGCGTGGCGTAAAGCCACTGGTTTTTTGGTCAATGCTGATTGCCGGCGAAATACCCTCGATGCTATCAACATCTGGCTTACGCAAGACACCGAGAAATTGCCGTGCATAGGGCGAAAGGCACATCACGTACCGCCGCTGCCCTTCCGCATAGAGCGTATCGAACGCAAGCGAAGACTTGCCAGACCCAGAAACCCCCGTGATGACGATAAAGCGGTCCCGCGGTAGCTCAAGGGTAACGTTTCGGAGGTTGTGTTCGCGAGCGCCAACGATTCGAATTGCTTCGATCGGTCCGGGCGCCTGGGCGAGTGTGACACCGTCGAACATTATTGCCGTCGTAGCACGCTGAAAAGATGATTCGAGCTTCGAAATTACTGCAGGTTCTCCTTCTGCACACCGAGCGCAAGGAGCGCTGCACCGAGGATGCCCGCATCTGGTCCAACCATTGAACGAACAACGGTGACGCGCTCAGCAATCGCAGGAAGAGCATGCTGCCGCAGCAGTGCGCAAACATGCTCATAGAACAGTGAAGGCAACTGGGAAATTCCCCCACCAACGACAACACGCTCAAGCCCCAGAAGTGCGAGGGCGGAGGCAAGTCCAAGTGCCAACATTCGCCCGACATCCTCGAGTGCTCGACGTGCCGAGCGATCCCCTGCTTCGGCAGCACGACCGATTGCATCCACATCGAGTGCAACACCGTGGAGCACCGAAGTCGGGTCTTCGGCAAGGAGCGCTTGGACACGCTCGATAATCGCAGCTCTGCCGACGTACTCTTCCAGCACTCCGGTCCGAAAGGCGGGGCTGCGGAGCGGTGCGCATGCATTGATGATCACATGCCCAAGTTCCCCCGCAAAACCACGTTCACCACGGAAGATGCGCCCATCGGCAACGATCGCACCGCCAACACCAGTGCCGAGCGTGACAAACAGAAACCACGGCCATTGCCGCCCGTAACCCAGAAGACATTCGGCATGTGCCGCAACGTTCGCGTCGTTGTCGAGCATAACCGGCAGCGAAAGTCGCTTAGAGAGCTCAGTGCGGAGCGGAAAAGGCTGGTTCGGCCACCAGGGTATGTTCGGAGGATGAGCGACAATACCGCTGTCCCACTCAATGCATGCGGGGAAGCCGATACCAACTGCTTCGACGGCGGGATATTCCGATTGCCATCGCTCACATTGCTGGGCGATCCACGCAATGAGGCCATCAGGAGAACGAAGCGTCTCGGTCACGTGCTGGCATGTCGCCACTATGCTTGCATCAATGCCATCCCATGCGACAACACCTGCTTTGATCGTCGTTCCGCCAACATCAAACCCGAGAGCAACGCGTGTGGACATCGTCGCATTAGCTAAGCCGCATTGGCATCACAAGGGCAGTGATGCTATAGCTGCCATTGGCTGCCGGAGTGAGCAGTACTGCACGCGATGGCTCCGAGAATGCAAGCGTAACATCATCGCTCGGAATATGCTGAAGTGCTTCGATGATGTACTTGTGATTGAATCCGATATCGAGCGGTTCGCTACTATACTTGCACGCAAGCTCTTCCTGGGCCTGTGCGCCTGTATCGGGATCGGTTGCCGATAGCCGTACCGCATCGGCTTCCCAGTGGAAACGAACTAAACCGACGTTGGTTCCCGTAAAGAGCGCCATTCGGCGAATTGCCTTGATGAGCGATTCTCGTTCGATGACGGCAACTTTCGGCGACTCTTTGGGAATGACGTTCCGCCACTGCGGATAACTCTCATCAATGAGTCGTGCAGCAACGCGGATTGAACCTGTTGCAATCGTCACGTGTGTTTTGCTGAAACCGAGCACGACGTCATCGTGCACTTTCGAAAGAAGCTCGACGACGCGTGCAGGGACGACTGCTTCGAGAATATCGCTCGATGCTGAATCAAGATGAATGGTGATCGTCGAGAGACGGTAGCCATCAGTAGCAACGGCAATGAGGTTACTACCAAGCTCGAATTTGACACCCGTCATCGCTGGACGATATTGTTCTGTGGACGCTGCATAGACCGTAGCAGCAGCAACTGCCTGGGCATCTGCAGGAGCAAGTGTCACCGTTGTTGCGTGGTCGGCACGCGGTAGTTCGGGGAATTCGCTTGCGTCGAGTTTCGGAAGTTCATAGCGACCAATCGGTGTTGCCAGAACAAAGCGTTCACCTGTCGCATCAATTGTGCATGACAAGTCGCTCGGAAGCGCTCGCAGCACATCGTGGAGCTTGCGTGCAGGGACGAGGACGGCACCTGGTGCGTCCACATGTGCAGGTATGCGTGCTGAGATTGCAAGCTCAGTATCGGTTGCTGCAAGCTGAAGTCCGTCGCTGGAGCCCTCCATGAGGATGTGCTCCAGCACAAAGAGTGTAGATTTTGCCGGTACTGCTGGGAGTACGTGCCCAACGGCACTGGCAAGGTCCGAGATCGTGATGTGTGCAATGTGCATATGGTCTCACTCAGCGTTGGTTGGCAAGTTGAGCGTAAGGCATTCCCGCTCGTGGTCGTTTGAGCACCACGAATCGGTCAGATAGCGTAGTTTTGAGCATCCTGCACAGCGCGAGCACGTTCCAGGCTCGCCTTTTGATTTCCTCAACCCGCAGCGATGCGGGAGTGCAAAATACGAATCACACACCAAGAGAATCGCTACCCGAAAGCAACGATGAGCATCATCACGCGGTACGGCTACGATAACTTCTTTGTGCTCCTCGGGATTGGCTTTGCTATTGGCATTGCTGCGTGGATACTCCGCGAGTATCGTCTTCTGGCAATCATCCTTGCAGTACTCGCATTCGCACTGATTGCGTTTGCGTTTTGGTTCTTTCGGGATCCAGAGCGCCGCATTCCCGACGGTGCAAAGGACGGGCGCACAGTCCTTTCCCCCGCAGATGGGCGGGTGGTGCAAATCACTGAATGCGTCGAAGATGAGTATCTCCGTGACAGCGCCATCCAGGTGAGCATTTTTCTCTCGCCACTTGATGTACACGTCAATCGCTATCCGATCAGTGGTGTTGTCGAATACGTCCGATATTACCCTGGCGAATACCTTGTGGCTTGGCATCCGAAAAGCTCGGAGCGGAATGAGCGCGCAGTTATTGGGGTCCGCTCAAACGGAGGGAAAATCCTCTTTCGGCAGATCACTGGAGTACTTGCACGCCGAATCGTCTTCGAGACCCGTGTCGGCGATTCAATCGTTGCTGGCGAGCGCTTCGGGATGATGAAGTTCGGCTCTCGCATGGATGTCGTGCTCCCTAAAACTGCAATACTGGACGTCACTGTAGGACAGCGCGTCCGCGGGGCAGAAACCATCCTCGCACATCTGCCATGAGCAACTGTCTGGCACGCAACCGCCAATGGCGTTCCGTGTAACACGTTCGATCGTCCCGAACCTCTTTACGCTGGGGAACCTATTCAGTGGGTTTCTGGCGATCGTCTACTTTGCACATGGACTCACAGATGCGCGTTCGATCACTGTAGGCGCACTCTACATCCTTGCGGCAGCGATCTTCGACATGCTCGATGGAATCATGGCGCGGCTTGTTCGATCGGCTAGTGAGCTTGGCGTCGAGCTCGACTCTCTGTGCGACCTCGTCTCGTTCGGGGTTGCGCCGTCGGTGCTGCTCTACGTCGTTTACTACCACGATACCGGACCGATCGGTATGCTCCTTGCAGCACTGCCGGCCATGGCGGGCGCGTATCGGCTCGCTCGGTTCAACGTTCAGCTTGTCTCGTTGGACGATAAGCACTACTTCCGCGGCCTCCCGATTCCCGCAGGAGCGCTCACCATCGTATCCTTCGTGGTTTTTTACCTGCAACCGAAGGCTCTTCCGTCCCAGTGGATAGGCTTTGCCACTAATTTTGTGACGCTTGCGACCGCACTTGCGATGGTCAGCACCATTCGCTACGACAACGTGCCGCGCCCAAACCGTCGCGCACTTGCTCAGCGTCCGGTGTTCACAGTAGTGTTCGTGCTTGCAATCGGGGCGGTCATCGCAAGTAAAGGAACGCTGGCGTTCCCCATCTTGCTGCTGTACATAACCGCCGGAGCACTTCGCCACGCCTTCCGGCATCTGACGATGCGTTCCGAAGAACACCAAGATTTCGATGATTTCGACAACTAGCACACGTTGTATGCCCTACTACCGCGCAACGATTCTCGTGACACTCCGTCCTGCGATTTTGGACGTCCCAGGAAAAACTGTCGAGCACGCCCTGCACTCCTTGGGGTTCGAGACGGTCCGCAATGTGCGGATCGGCAAGCATATCACGCTCGAACTCCAAGCAACGGACGTCGAACACGCTCAACAGCAATGCCATACGATGAGCCAAGAGCTGCTGGCCAATCCCGTCATCGAGGATTATGCGATTGCCACTATCGAGCCAATCACGCCGTGAACGTTGGCATTGTAATCTTCCCTGGCTCCAACTGCGATCGCGACGCGTACTACGCTACTCGCCTCGTCGCAGGTATCACTCCTCAGTTCCTCTGGCACAAGGACACCGAACTGCCTGCTGATCTTGATTGCATCATCTTGCCCGGAGGGTTTTCCTATGGCGACTACCTTCGGAGCGGTGCAATTGCGCGGTTTTCCCCCATCATGCGTGCTGTGCGTTCCTTCGCTGACGGAGGTGGACTGATCCTTGGCATTTGCAATGGGTTCCAAATCCTCACCGAGGCAGGATTGCTTCCCGGTGCGCTCCTGCGGAATGCTCATCAGCGCTTCGTTTGCAGGAACGTCACTGTTCGGGTCGAAAACAACGCAACGCCATTCACCAGTGCCTACGGCCAAGGGCAAGTCCTTCGCATCCCAATTGCCCATGGCGAAGGACGGTACTACGCCGATCCCGAAACAATCGCTCGATTAGAGGCAAATCGCCAAGTTGTCTTTCGCTACGTGGACGCCGACAGCAACCCGACTGCTGAAAGCAATCCGAATGGTTCGCTTGCAAACATTGCAGGCATCATCAACGAACGCGGCAATGTCCTCGGCATGATGCCCCATCCTGAACGAGCGTGCCAAACACTGCTTGGCAGCGACGATGGCCTCGGCGTTTTTACGTCGCTGGTGCACTATTTTGCCCATGTCAGTGTCTAATCACCTGCACAAGTTTTACCATCACTCTCCCTGATGCCATGTTTGGCTTACCCGGCGGAATGGAATGGCTGGTCATCTTGCTGGTGGCACTGCTGATTTTCGGCGGACGGAAGATCCCGGAGCTGATGCGCGGTCTGGGCGCAGGCATTCGTGAGTTCAAACAAGCTGCCAGTGGGCAGCCAACTCCCAGTGATCAACCTCCGAGCGATAAACCATCAGCGCAGTAGGCAATGTTCGACATCGGCGGCGGTGAGCTCTTGCTCATCCTGCTTGTGGTGCTGATCCTGTTTGGACCAAAGAAGATTCCCGAGGTGGCGCAACTTATCGGGAAGGGCGTCCAAAAAGTTCGCCGTGCGCAAGAGGAAATCGTCGAGCAGGTGCGGCAGATCAACACAACAGTTGCCGAACAGGTGCAACCGATTGCTCATGAAGCAAGCCATCTAAGCGAGACAATCGCACGGCTACCGGAGTCAACTCATCAGCCACCAGCGAACACTGCCGAGAACTAAACGGCTGCCACATGAGCAGAAAGTGGAGTGGCAACCTCTGCCGCTATCACAAGTCCAGTGTTTCACCAGGAACTCTTTGCGGGCTATGGTTACCGAGACCTATGAGTGTTTTCGTCAGCGCGTGCACAGCAGGGAAACAACGTGCGCGGAAGAACTCGAGCGTGCGCTCAAGAGCATCGAGGAGAACAGCCACCTTGGCGCGTTCCTGACTGTTACTGCGGACGCAGCGCGCAAGTCCGCGGAGGAGAGTGATACCCGCTTCCAACGTGGCACACCGCGCCTGCTGGAAGGAATGATCCTTGCCATCAAGGACAACATTTCTACCCGCGGGATTCCTACCACCTGTGGCTCGCGAATGCTCGAACGTTTTGTGCCCGTCTTCGATGCAACTGTCGTCGAGCGGCTCCGCCACCACGGTGCCATTATCATCGGCAAAACGAATCTTGATGAGTTCGCGATGGGATCGTCGAACGAGACCTCGCACTTCGGCATTGTTCGCAATCCCCACAATCCCGACTATGTTCCTGGAGGCTCATCGGGAGGCTCCGCCGTTGCTGTTGCGGCACGAATGGCGCACGCAGCGCTCGGCTCTGACACTGGTGGTTCGATACGACAACCTGCAGCGTTTTGCGGCATCGTTGGGTTCAAGCCAAGCTACGGTCGAGTCAGCCGTTATGGGTTGATTGCCTTTGCATCTTCCCTTGACCAAATCGGGCCAATGGCTCGCTCAGTGCGCGATGTAGCACTCCTTGCCCGGGCCATCTCCGGGCATGATCCCGCCGATAGTACCAGTAGCGAGCAGCCACCGATCAATCCACGCACTGCACCTCTGGCAGAACGCTCCTGTCTTGGCATCGTTGGCGAAGAAATTCTTTCCGGCTGCAGCCCGGAGGTACGAACGTGCTACGAAGAGGTCTGCAGACTTGCTCAGCAGGCTGGCTACCGCCTTGTCCCGATCCAGTTCGATTCGATGGATGCATGGGTACCAACCTACTACATCCTGGCAACAGCCGAAGCATCCTCGAACCTTGCGCGGTACGATGGGGTCCGCTTTTTTTTTTTCAAGCAGAAGACGGCATACGAGATGATGACCGCAACACGGACAGCAGGATTCGGTACCGAAGTCAAGCGCCGTATCATGCTCGGCACCTACGTGCTCTCAGCAGGCTACTACGATGCGTACTACCGCAAGGCACAGAAAGCTCGGCGCTGGATTGTGGAGAACTACCGTCGCATCTTTTCCACGTGCGACGCAGTGCTCCTGCCGACAACCCCGACGCCGGCATTTCACATCGGCGAGAAAACGAGCGACCCGTTGGCGATGTACCTCAACGATATTCTCACTGTCTCGGCAAATTTGGCGGGAATTCCTGCGCTCAGTCTCCCTGCTGGGCGATCGGGGAATGGCTTGCCGATCGGAGTGCAACTGCAAGCTCCCTTCAATGCCGACGAAGTGTTGCTTGGCATTGCCTACGACATCGAACAATGCGTGCTCGCACGCGCAACAGCGTAAGACAGAGCGCTGCGCTCGCGCTTGTCATCGCCTTAGCACTCTGGAGCTGTAAGCAGCATACTCCCACACATACGCTTCGTCCAGCGCGCGGTGCGATTCATTATGGCGGGACATACCACATCAACATGCTGCGTGGCAATCCAAACGGTCTCGACCCTGTCTTGATCACCAGTAAGCTGGCCGATGACATTGCTCTCCAGCTCTACGATCGCCTTGTCACGTTCGATTCACTCCTGCGCCCACAACCGGAACTTGCGCGCCGGTGGGAAATTTCCGCCGACGGGAAACGCTACACGTTCCATCTCCGCACAGATGTTCGATTCCACGATGACCCATGCTTCCCTGGCGGTATCGGACGGCACATGACTGCCGCCGATGTGGTGTACTCTCTCACCCGTGCGTGCGATCCACTGGCGAAGACAACCGCGTTTTGGATTTTCAAGGACAAGGTCCGTGGCGCCACGCGCTTCTACACTGCACGTGCTACAGGTGACACCACAGTAACTGCGATTGAAGGCATCACTGCTGCCGACGATTCAACAGTCATCATCGAGCTGGAGCGTCCCTACACACCATTCCTGTTGCAGCTGGCAAATGCATTCGGGTGCATCGTTCCCCGGGAGGCGGTAGAGTTCTACGGTGCGAACTTTTTCCGGCATCCTGTGGGCACCGGACCATTCCGCCTTGTTTGGTGGAAAGATGACTACGGCATGCTCTTGGTCCGCAACGAGCACTACTGGCAGCGCGACCAGTGGGGTAATGCACTTCCCTACCTCGACTCGCTCTTGATCACGTTCATCAAGGACGATAAAGTCCAGCTCCAGCAATTTCTCGACGGGCAGCTGGAGGAGTCGTACTCGATCCCGACCGAGCTTTTCGATGTACTCATTGACCCAACGACGCGTCAGCTGCGAGCAGGCTATCCTTTCCACCTCCAAGCCAAGCCCGCACTGCTGACATGGTTCATTGATTTCAACTGCTCGCGCCCCCCATTCTCCGACCGAGCGCTCCGACAAGCAATTTCCTGGGCAATCGATCGCGAGCGGATTGTACGCTATGTGTTGCGGAACTCCCCGTGGGCTGCTGCAACGCACGGTGTAACACCGCCCGTCCTCCCTGGATACGACATCACGCAGATCGAGGGCTATCACTTCGATCCTGTCCGCGGGCGGGCATTACTGAGCCAATGCCGCGCAGTGCCACAACCTCTGGTGCTCCACGTGTACCCGGAGCCACGCCTTCTCCAAGTTGCCGAAGCCATCCAGAGCATGCTCGCCGAACACCTTGGTATTGAGCTACGCATCGAGGTCATTCAGTTTGCGCAATTCCTCGACTTGGCTGAGCGCGGACAGCTGGCCATGTGGGGCACCCGATGGTATGGAGATTACCCCGACGTTGAAAACTACCTGAGCCTCTTCGACGGCAGCTTCGTCCCCGACGACACACACGCACCGAGCTACCCAAATAGCACACGCTACCGCAACGACACAGTAACGGCACTTCTCCAGAAGGCAGCATCGTTGACCGATGCACGCGTGCGCTACGCACTCTACCGCGAGGCTGAGCAGCGTATCATGAGGGATTCGCCAGCAGCGATGCTCTTCTACGAGACGCACTACCGCCTCCTGCAGCCGTACGTACGGAACTATCCGCTCGATGCAATGGCACGACCAGTTCTCAAACACGTGTGGTTCGCCTGGTGATGCTACTCGACACACTCCATCTCGACGCATCGAATCCTGCCGATGTACAGCGCGCAGCAACGCTCCTTGCTGCAGGGAAGCTTGTTGCAATTCCAACTGAGACGGTCTACGGCCTGGCGGCACGTGCATTCATGCCGAGTGCAATCGAAGAAATTTTTCGCGTCAAGGGTCGGCCGATGGACAATCCACTCATCGTTCACTGTGCAACGGCAAGCGACATCGAACTGGTCGCAACGGATATTCCCATCGTTGCATGGCGATTGTTGGAGCGATTTGCACCTGGCCCACTGACGCTTGTGCTCCATCGGCATCCGAGGGTACCTTCCATCGTGAGCGCAGGGTTGCCAAGTGTGGCGGTCCGTATCCCCGCTCTGGAGGTAACACGCCGCCTGATTGCTCTTGCAGGTGAACCTGTGGTTGCGCCTTCAGCGAACCAATCCGGCAGACCGAGTCCAACACGCGCAGAGCACGTTCTCGAAGACCTTGGCGGGAGCATTGCAGCCATCCTCGATGCCGGACCGTGCGCAATTGGTATCGAGTCAACAGTGCTCAATCTAACTGCGGAGCCAGCCACCATCGTTCGTCCTGGCGCTATCGAAGCCGCTGACCTGGCGGAGATCCTGGGCTATGAGCCTCCACTTGCATCCCACAGTGGCACTGGGGCTCCGATCGCGCCAGGCATGAAGTATCGCCACTATGCCCCGCGCACTCCCGTATTTTTGACCGACTCGCTCGAGACTATCCCAACCGGTGCACTTGTGCTGACGACAGCGCCAGTGGAAAGCGATCGCATTCGAGCGCGACTCTTGACGCGCCAGACACTCTACGATGAGTTCCGCCGTGCTGACCGCGAACAAGTGCCAGCGATCTACGTGTTGATTACTCCCGATGTCCGCGCAGACCGTGCGCTGATGAACCGGATAGAGAAGGCCGCAGTTTCGGCGCAACGTACCGATAATACACCACCGATGTGTTGAACGATTCTACACCGCTGCACATGCTCGACTGCACTATGGTTGAACGTACCGTCGTCGTCCGAAATCGAGCAGGGCTGCATACCCGCCCGGCTGCAATGATTGTCAAACGCGCTGCTCAGTTTGCGTCCGACATCTACCTCGAAAGCGACGACCACATGCGCATCAACGCCAAGAGCATCATTGGCGTCATGACGCTTGCTGCTGCACAAGGGACCACGCTCAAGCTCATCGTTTCCGGACCGGACGAAGAGCAAGCTGCTGAAGCTATCGCCGAGCTTTTCGAAACCGGCTTTGGCGAACCACTCTAACGCGCACTCCACCAATGGATAGCGACGCCGGAGGACTAAAGAGATCCCCCTCACTCCGATTCCAGGGCATTGCCGCTTCCCACGGTATTGCCGTCGGGCATGCGGTCATCCTCCGCGCACCACAGGAGCGTTTGCTCCACTGGCGTATTGTGCCACCACCGGAGCGCCCATACCATCTGGAGCGATACCACCATGCTCGCCAACTATTGCTCGAGGCTATTCGTGCTGGGATGAACCTTGCCGCTGGTACGCTCCCCGATGCACACGCAATTGTCGAATCTTACGAGCTGATCGTGAGCGATCCAGCGATCGAGCAGACCATCAGCAATCGTATTCTCGGCGAAGGCATGCCCGCCGAAGTTGCCGTCAGCACTGCCTATGATGCCCACATCCACGCGCTTGCCAGTGCAAGTGATCCATTCATTCGCGAGCGGCGCTACGACTTAGAGAACATTCGGCAGAAGCTCTTGGCTGCTCTCCTCAGTCCGCCACCTACCACGGGGTCGTTGCGTGGTGCGATCATTGTCGCCCCATCGCTGCTTGCCTCGGATGTTCTGCAGTACTACGATGAGGGCGCCCAAGGTATCGTGACCGAGGTCGGCGGCATTTCCAGCCACGCGTGCATCGTCGCTCGAACGCTCGGTATCCCTGCCGTCATCGGCATTCGCAATGCAACTCGACTGCTCGACGACAATGTCCAACTCATCGTTGACGGCACAAGAGGACTGGTGATCGCCTCACCGGATGAAACCACCGCCGAGCACTATCGAGCGCTCCGCGATACACGGGTAGAACATCGCACATCCCACACAGGAATTGCGACAACGACCGACGGAGTTGCAATTCCAGTCTATGCCTCCGTAGATTCTCCCGACGAGGTTCCCAATGCGATGGCACAGGGTGCCGATGGCATTGGCCTTGTCCGGACGGAACTACTGCTGGTGCGCTTGCGCCATTTCCCCAGCGAACAGGAGCAAACTGCATGGTACCGTGCCATTGTTGAGCGGGCATATCCGAAGCCTGTCACGCTCCGCATCTTCGATCTTGGCAGCGATAAGGCAATCGGGGGCATGCCGCATGAACCCAATCCTGCACTCGGACTGCGTGGACTGCGCTTTCTCCTCCAACGCCACGACTTGCTTCGTGCACAGTTGAGGGCAATCCTTCGCGCCTCTGTGCAGCGGACGGTACGGCTCCTTGCCCCAATGGTGACCACAGCGGAAGAAGTGGAGACTCTGCTTTCGTTGCTTGAAACAGCAAAGCAAGAACTCCGCGATAATCGAGAGTCGTTCGATGAACACATCCCTCTTGGGATCATGGTCGAAACTCCTGCTGCTGCACTCCTTGCAGATCAGCTTGCTGGGCATGTAGCATTTTTTAGCATCGGCACCAATGACTTAACGCAGTACACTCTCGCAGCAGACCGAACGAGTAATCTGGTGGCATACCTTTTCGATCAGCTTCACCCGGCTGTGCTGCGGCTCCTCCAGATGATCGTTTCTGCAGCAAAGCGCAGAGGAATTCATGCCGAGCTCTGCGGTGATTTGGCAACGTTCCCTTCGGCAACGGAGCTGCTTGTTGGGCTCGGCATCAGTGCACTCAGCGTGGCCCCGACATCCATCCCCGCACTGAAGGAAAAAATTAGCACCATCAATGCTGCCCAAGCGGAGCAGCTGCTTGCGCAAGCGCTTGCAGCCAGTGACTCTGCAGCCGTTCGCGCATTGTTGAATCATCAGCACTCGTCCCCATGATGGGAAACCTTGCAAAGCTCACTATCGCGAATCTCCAGCTCTACTCTTACCACGGTGTGTCCAATGAAGAGCAACAGCTCGGTGGCCGCTACGAAGTGGATGCCGAACTCTACTACGACGCCAGCGCAGCGATTGCTCGTGATGAACTTCCCCGTGCCGTCAACTATGCTGATGTGATGGCATGCATTGCAGATGCCGTCAGTGCAAAGCGGCGGCGCTTGATCGAGACACTCGCGCGTGATGTTGCAGATGCGATTTTAGAACGCTTCGATCAAGTTCAGACCGTCTGTATCCGCGTCCGTAAGCGGACTGTCCCTGCAGGAATGGTTGTTGATTACGTCGAGGCAGAATGGAGATCGCATCGTCATCAATAGCAGTGCGCGTCCTTCTTGCTCTCGGCAGCAACCTCGGCGATCGGATTGGATACCTGCGCGCCGCAACGGCTGCGATCGTCGAACGAGGATACCTCGACCGTATCCGCTGCTCGCCGATCTACGAATCCGCTCCGCTCGGCTACAGCGAACAACCTGACTTCCTCAATTGTTGCCTGACAGGAACGACATCACTTCCACCGGCTCAGCTTCATTCCTGCCTCAAAGCCCTGGAAGTCGAACTTGGCCGCCAGCCGCGCCCACGCTGGCATCAGCGCGAAATTGACGTGGACATCATCCTCTATGGTGACCTCGTTCTGCGAACGTCTGAGTTGGAAATCCCACACCCACGAGCACTCAAACGAGCGTTCGTTCTTCTTCCTGCACGAGCAATCGCTTCGGACTGGATCTTCCCGGGCACTGGGCGAACAATTGGGGAACTTGCTGCCACAGTGAAGGCAGAGCCACCACTACGCCAGATCGAGGAACGACTTTTCCCTGAAACCATCGCCCTCAACAGCAGCGATTAGACTTTCGCCAACGCAAGGCCATTTTTGCACCCACCACCGTCGCTGGAAACTGACTGTGCCGATCCCTGAGGAACTCATCAGCGAACTTCGCCAACGCGCCGACATCGTCGGTGTCATAGGGCAATATGTCCAACTCCGTCAACGAGGCAAAAACTTCGTCGGACTCTGCCCCTTTCACAACGAGAAAACACCGTCGTTCAACGTCAGCCCTTCGCTGGGCATCTACAAATGCTTTGGGTGCGGCAAAAGCGGGGATGTATTCACCTTCCTCAAAGAGTACGCTGGCATGAGCTTTACCGAAGCAGTTCGCCATGTTGCCAGCCAGGTGGGGATCTCGATCCCAGAGGAGCCAGCGCACTCGAGCCAGGCGTTCGAACATCGCCGCCGCGTGATTGCTGCACTGGAAGCAGCGTGTGAGCTGTTCCAGATGCAAGCACAACACTCCGCTGATGCACAGAACTTTTTCCGCCAGCGGATGGTGCCAGCCGAGATTATCGAACGCTTTCGGCTGGGATATGCTCCCGCACAGTGGAATGCGACGCTCCAAGGCATGCAAGAGCGCGGGTTTTCGCTCGAAATTCTCGCCGAAGCTGGCTTGGTCATCCGCCGGGAGGATGGCACCGCGTACGACCGATTCCGCCATCGTCTAATGTTCCCAATCGCGAACGTTTTCGGTACGATCATCGGATTCGGAGGGCGCTACCTCGGCGAGGACCCTGATCAACCCAAGTACATCAACTCCCCGCAGTCAGCACTCTACGACAAAAGCTCGACACTTTATGCACTCGACCGCGCACGGCATGCGATTCTCCGTAAGCAGCATGTACTCATCGTCGAAGGGTACATGGATGCGCTGGCGCTTCATGCAATCGGACTGGAGCACACCGTCGCAACAAGCGGAACAGCGCTGACCGAGCAGCACGTGGAGGTTTTACGCCGATTCACCAATCGGATTGTCCTTGTCTTCGATGGTGATCGTGCCGGACGGGATGCAGCGCACCGTGCGCTCACCCTTGCACTGCGCAGCGGCGTTGGGGTCGAGGTCGTCCTCTTGCCAGAGGGCGATGACCCCGATAGCCTCGTCCGACGGCGAGGCGCCGATGCAACGAAAGCGCTGCTTGAGCGGCGTCTGTCACCTGTCGAGTTCCTCATCACATGGAGTAAAGCGCGCGCCGATTGGTCCGACCCACACGCGATGGCGATGGAAATTCGCGCGCTGGCAGAAATTCTTGCCAGCACACCCGATGAGCTCTACCGCGAACTCCTCTTCCGCGAATTCTCCGATCGCGTCGGGGTGCGGCGAGAGCTTCTGCTTTGGTCACTGCCACCCACACCGAAGAAGCGCTTCGGGCAGCGAGCACAGGACGTTGCGCCGCCTCCTCCAGAACCGCTGCCACCAGCAGCTCCAGCACCTATCCTGCCCGAAGAGCTGGAGCTTCTGCGCGCTGTGCTCTTCTCGCGATCAGTAGCAGCAGTGCTTTTCGACGACTATCTCTTCGAGCCGTCCACACTGTTTAGTCCCGTTGCAGAGCACCTTCTCCGCGCGCTGGCTGAGCACCACCGGAACCACCCAGGGGATGAGCCGCTCGGCGCAGCACTTCCGACGCTCCCGCTCGACGACCAGGCTCGCCAGCTTGCCGAATGGATCGTCTTCTCCAGCGAAGAACCAAGCGAGCGCTGGTCCGAGCACGGCGTCGAACTGAATCGCGATCGCCTCTGGCAACGCATACTCGATGATGCGCTCATCAAACTCGAAGATCGAAGGCTCGAGCGCCAATTGCACGCGCTCAGCGAGCAACTCAGGGCTGATCCCGAGAACGGAGCGCTGCTAGAAGAAATTGCTCGGATCCTGAAGTTACGCGCTGAGTACCAGAAGCGTTCATCGTAGTTTCGCTTTCGTCACACCGACTGAGCAACAACGAATGCTTTTCCGTGGAACAGCCACTGCACTTGTTACTCCATTCCGGAGCGACGGCAGTATTGATTTTTCGGCACTGGAACGGCTCATCGAATTTCAGATTGCCGAGGGAGTCGAAGCACTCGTTCCGTGCGGTTCAACAGGCGAAGCTGCAACTCTGAGCACTCCTGAACGGCTGGAAGTTATCGAGCGAACTGTGCTCGCGGTCAATCGGCGTGTTCCGGTGATCGCCGGCACTGGCACAAACAGCACACGGACGACCATCGAGCTGACCAATCGAGCGACCGAACTTGGCGTTGATGCGGTGCTTGTTGTGACGCCCTACTACAACAAACCAACGCAACGCGGTCTGCTCGAGCACTACCGTGCACTCATCCGCCATACCGATGCGCGGATTATCCTCTACAACGTTCCGCCGCGGACTGGCGTGAACATGCTCGCGGAAACACAACTGGAGGTCGCTGTTCTTTCGGAGCGCATCATCGGGACAAAAGAGGCATCGGGAAGTCTCGAGCAGATGCAGGCAATCCTTCGGGATGCACCGTCGCACTTTGCAGTCTATAGCGGCGATGATGCACTCACGCTCCCTGCCATTGCGTGCGGCGCCTGCGGAGTTATTTCGGTCGTTTCG
>BEHW01000023.1 GCA_002898675.1 bacterium HR20 | reverse complement strand
CCCGATGGCCGCATTTTCCTTGGAACAAGCAATCGCGACGGACGCGGTTCGCCGCAGCCGAACGATGATCGCATCGTCGAACTGGCAGTGGCAACGAGCGCTGTTCCAGAGCAGCCCACAGGTTCCTGGTGGGTTGCCGTTGGGAGCACTGCACTGGGCAATGTTCTCACGGTACCACTGCCAGAACCAGGTCCACTGCGGCTGGAACTGGCCGATCTCGGTGGGCGATGGAAACGCACGTGGGATTTCGCCGCTCTTGCATCGGGTGAGCAGCACGTGGATCTTTCGACGATTGGCTTGCCCAGCGGAGTTTACCTGCTCACCCTTGCTGGGGGAAACCACCCACCACTGCGGCAGTTGGTTATCCTGGCCAACTAACGCCGCTGCGACTCCTCCCGCAGAAGTTGACGGATCGGCTCCAAATGCCGCACAAGAATTGCCAGGCAGATCGCGACAACCGCAAGCTTGAACTCGACAGTAGCAAACGGCTCGAAGTTCGCCGTTGCATGGAGCAACGCACCGGGAGTATTCACGATTAGGATTGCGGTGCCGAGCGTACCGGTGACGTTGCCGACGTGGACGTGCCGGCGGATGGCGTAGTATCCGGTCAGGTACATCACCAGCCACAGCACCAGTGGCAGCGGATTGATCGCCAGCGAGACACCCGCAGCCGGGGCAAGGCCTCGGCCGCCACGCCCTCCGAGAAAGATGCTCCAATTGTGCCCAAGCACCACGGACGTCCCTGCTGCTACTACGCCGAGGAAGCCGCTGGCCAGCATGCGCGCCAGTGCAACTGCCGCCACCGCTTTGCCAACATCGGCGAGTGCAACGAGGATGCCGATCCACGCTTTTCCGGTGACGTCGTAGCTGTTGCGCGCGCCGATGTTCGTGCTCCCTTCATGGCGGAGATCTTTGCCGCTTGCGAGCCGGACGATAATCCACGCTGTGGGGATCGAGCCGAGGAGATACCCACACGCAGCAGCTGCGATGTCCCCGAGCGAAACGCTCATGGCTACTCCCACTCGATCGTCGCAGGTGGCTTGGAGGTGATGTCGTAGCAGACGCGGTTGATGCCGCGCACCTGGCTAGTGATGCGGTTTGCCAGCCGGCCAAGGAGGTGGTGCGGCAGTGGGTACCAATCGGCGGTCATGCCGTCGGTGCTGGTGACAGCGCGCAGCACGCACAGATGCTCGTAGGTACGGCTATCGCCCATGACCCCGACGGTTTGGATCGGTACAAGAACAGCGAAGGCTTGCCATATCTCGGTGTAAAGTCCGGCAGCGCGGAGTTCGGCGATGAAGATCTCGTCAGCCTGGCGGAGCAGTTCGAGTCGCTCGGGCGTGACCTCGCCGATGATGCGAATCGCAAGCCCAGGGCCGGGGAAAGGGTGCCGCTCCAAAAACCACTCGGGCACTCCGAGCGCACGCCCGATTGTGCGGACCTCGTCTTTGAACAGCTCGCGGAAGGGCTCCACCAGCTGCAAGTTCATCGTCTCGGGCAAGCCGCCGACGTTGTGGTGGGTCTTGATCGTTGCCGAAGGTCCTGCGACGCTCCGGGATTCGATGACGTCAGGGTAGAGCGTCCCTTGCGCCAGGAATGCAACATCGGGGAAGCGCGCTGCTTCACGCTCGAACACCTCGATGAACGTATGGCCGATAATCTTCCGCTTCTGTTCGGGATCAGTCACGCCGCGGAGACGCTCCAGAAATAGCTCGCCCGCATGGACGACGGTGATGGGGATGTCGAAATGCTCGCGGAAGAGCTGTTCGATCGTGCGGCTTTCGCCAGCGCGCATCAAGCCGGTATCAACGTGGATGCAGTGAAGCTGCTGGCCGATTGCGCGGTGGATCAGGACCGCTGCGACGGTGGAATCTACCCCGCCGCTCAACGCACAGAGCACGCCGCGCGATCCGACCCGCTGGCGAATCTGCTCGATTGTCGAGGCGATGATGTGTTCGGGCGTCCAGGTGCCGCTTGCGCCGGCGATTCGACGAGCGAAGTTTTCGAGCATGCGGGCGCCATCGGCGGTGTGGTGCACTTCTGGGTGGAACTGCAATCCCCAGATGGGGAGCCGCTGGTGGCGGATCGCTGCGTAGGGAGCGTTCTCGGTGTGCGCGATTGGCTCGTAGTCCTCCGGAAGCTGGCTGATGGCGTCGCCATGGCTCATCCAGACGACCGTCGGCGATGGCACACCCTCGAAGAGCGGATCGGTGCGGTCAATGAATAACTCGGCGCGGCCGTACTCCCGGCGTTCGGCGGGGATGACGCTCCCGCCGGCTTGGTAGGCAAGGAGCTGCAAGCCGTAGCAGATTCCGAGCACTGGGACGGCATGATGCTCTGCGAGCGTGCGGACGTCGAACTCGAGCCGTGGCGCGTCCGGAGCATAGACGCTTGCTGGCCCGCCGGAGAGAATGACCCCGCGCGGTCGAGCTTCCAGCAGTGCATCCAGCGTTGCTGCGGTGCATGGGACGATCTCGGCATAGACGCCGCACTCGCGGATGCGGCGTGCGATCAGTTGGGTTACCTGCGAACCAAAGTCAATGATGAGGATGCGCTCGTGCGTTGTCATTAGTCAGCGCTGGAGTAGGGGAGCGCAAAGTTACGGCAGCCAACGGAGGCGTCTGCGTGGCGCTTCAAGCGGCTCTTTCTACGTGCCGATAATCCCACGTAGTCAGCTGACATCTGCAGCAGTTCTCGATGGAGCGCATCACCGTTACCGTAGCATGCAGCGAACACGACTACCGCGGCGCAGAGCGGCTCCGCTTTGCTGATCCATTGCTCGAACAAGAATTCCAGCGGGAGTACTTCCACCCAAAAGCATACGACTTCATCAGCACCTGGGGGCTACCGCCAGGTGTCGCAATTCTGTTGGGATTTGGCTGGCTCGATCTGGTGAGCATCTCGGCAAATCAGGGAGTCGTTGCTACGCTGCGTTTCCTCGAGATTTTGCCTCTTGTCCTGCTGTGGCTGTTTCGGAAGCATCCGCTCATCATCCGCGGGCTGCGGGGACTCTACACGCTCTACCTGTGGTGGCTTGGAACGAGCGTGCTGCTGATCATTGCCGCAGTGCCACCGGCAGATCCAGTGCACCGCGCGTACGTCGTTTCGCTCCCGATGGTTGTGCTGACGATGTTCATTGCGAAACCCTACTGGCGGTTGGCACTCACATGCTCGGCATTGCTCGCAGTCGAGTATGCGTTACTCGTTTTTGGGATGGGTGTTGATCCGCTCCTGCTCGGCGGTGACTGGAGAGGTGTCGCTGGTGTCGAGCTTGTGCTGCTGTCGGCGCTCACAATCGGTGCGATTACGTGTTACGTCATCGAGACTGGCGAACGCCGCGAATTTGTCGCTCAGCACATCTTGCGTGAAGCCAGAGCATGCTTGGCAGCGCAGAAAGAGGAGCTGGCCGATACGCTCAGCTCGTTGGAAGTCGCCAACGAAGAACTACGCCGCTTAGCCAGAGAGCGGAGCGAGCTCGCGGCAATCGCTGCCCACGATTTGAAAAATCCGCTGGCGGGAATCAAGCTCCAGCTGGAGCTGCTCCAGCGCTACAGTCGCCGTATGTCACCCCAGCAGTTCGAAGCAACGCTCCAGACGATGACCGACGCTGCCGAACGCATGCTCTCGATCATCAGCACATTTCTCGATCACCACGCTATTGAAACGGGAAATTTCAACGTCGTCCGTTCGACGTTCGATCTCGGCGAGGTTCTCGCTGCCGCGATCAAGCACCTCCAACCGCGGAGCGCTGCCAAAGGAATCACGCTCCGCTTCGAGCGTCAGACGGCGATGGCGCTTGCCGATCCGAACCTGGTGCTCCACGTTGCGAAAAACCTTATCTCGAATGCCATCAAGTTTTCTCCACTCAATTCGACCGTCGAGGTATTCCTGGCAGGTTGCAGTGATGGCATGGTTACGTTCGGCGTCCGTGACCAAGGGCCTGGTCTGACCGAAAGCGATCGGGCAAAGCTCTTCGGAGCGTTCCAACGACTCTCGGCAAAACCAACCGGCGGGGAAAGCTCCACCGGACTTGGGCTTTCGATTACCAAGCGAATGGTCGAAGCGATGAGCGGCCGCATCTGGTGCGAATCGGAGCCTGGCAATGGCGCGACGTTTTTCGTAGCGCTGCCAGCAGCGAGTCAGCAATCATCCGATGGCACTGGTGCTGTGCTGCCTGCGAGTGTAGAAGCGCACCCGCAGTGCGACTCTGTGCAGAGTTCGGTTCCTAGTCGTGTGCTCGCTCGCTAATCGAACAGAGAGCAACGTTTAGCTTGGCAAGCGGAGGCTACAGTCGAGCCGAACCGAGCGCCGCATGCCGAGGTGGGTGCTGCCAAAGGTGGACTCGAACTTGTAGAGGTACGGCGTATCGAAGATGTTGATGACCGTCACCCCGACCGACAGTGGCACTCGCAACACTGACTGCAGGTCGTAGCGCAGCATCGCATCGAACGTCGCATGCGGCTTGACGCGACGATCGGGCGATCCGGGCATTTCAGGTTCCAGGTCGAGCAGGTCAATGATATCGTCGTGATAGCCACGGCGTTGAAGCTCTGCGCGGGATTGCTCGGCGGTCAGCAGAGGCTGGCCGTTCGGCCCAGTCAGGTCGAAGGGCAACCCAGAATCGAAGCGGCCGCTGAGTACCGCTGTCAAGTCTGGCGTTACGGCATACCGCAGGGTAAAGGCAGCAGTCAACAGTTGGTCATGCTCAGTGGGGAAGCTATCCTCGCCGCGGAAGGGATTGGCATACGTAGCCCCTTCTTCGCCGACGACCAGCCCTGCGGCAAAGGGCGAGCTTCCATCGGTTGGAATCAGACCGCGCGAAACGCTGGCTCCGATCCATGCAAACCCCGATAATCCGTGCCACTCGTGGAGGCGGAGTCGAATCTCTCCTCCAGCAACGATTCCCTCTTTGAGGTTGGCGGGGAAGATGATTCCTGAATTGCTCAGCTCGACTTCGACTAAAAAGTTGCGCAGGAGTTTGGCATAGCCGCACACATCCACTTCCACTGCTGCACTGGGACGGTATGTTGCGCCAAGCTCGAACGCATGTCCGCGTTCAGCACGGACGACCGATGGAATGTCGCCTTGGATGCTGCCAGCGAACTGCCGCGCTTGGTCGGAGCTGGAGACCAAGTAGTTCTCCAGTGGTGGTGGCAAAAACAGGTGCCCGTAGGAAGCGCGGAGCGAGAGATTGTCCGCCAGTGCATACGAAACGCCAAGGCGCGGCGACAGCGCCCATTCGGTTGCTCGGAAGCGGTAGTAATCCGCGCGAAGTCCAATGCGCAGTGTCCATCGTTCCCACGTGATGGCATCGCTGACAAACGCACCAACCCGACCGAGCGTGGCTGTCTGGTCCACCACGAACGGATGCCCGCCACGTGTGAGGTCGTAGGGAGCAAAGCGGCTGTCGCCACCGGTGCTATCGGAGGTAGAAACAGCAGGATTGGTTACTGCAAACGAGAGGTACTCGCTCGTCGGAGTTACGTCCCCATTGATCCCGGCACTCAGTGTGTGCACTGCCCCAGCCAGAGATGCCGTTTGGGTGTACTGTGCTTGGACGCCGTAGGTTCGATACTGCCGCCGACTGCCGATGAAGAATTTTTCGTTGTCCATAATGGCACGAGCGTACTGCGTAGAATCGAGCGTCACCAGTCCGCTGCTAGTCAGCTCCGCATGTGCGCGGCGTGTGTAGAGGGCAACGCTCGCGACTGCGGCGGTATCGAGCTGCGCTGTTGCGCGGAGTCCGAGCATGTCGTCGTCGAGTTGGTGACGCTGATCCTGTGTCGAGGTAGGATGCTGGTTGGGAATAGCGTAGCGTGTTGCATTGACCATGCCGAGTGCGGTAATCTCCAGCCGCTGGTTCGGGGCGATCGTGAGCTTTGCAAGGATGCTCTGCGCAGTTGCGTCGTCGTGTGTGATCGGACCGCTGCTGATGGGATCGAGGAAACGGTCGGTGCGCATCGCAGTGCCGCCAAGGTAAAGTCCGACGTTCGATCCAAGCTGCCCGAGTGCTTCTACCATCGCTTCGCGGCTGGCATAGGAGCCGACGCTCGCTGCGCCGTGTATCGAGAGCGGTTGTCCCAGTCCGGATTTCGTCGTGATTGTCACGATGCCATCGGCGTTGTACTCTGCGCCAATTCCGCCGGTGAGAACATCAATCGAGCGTGCTGTTGCCGCATTGAACAAGCTCTAATAGACACGCGTCATGTTGCCCGTAATTGGAATGCCATCGAGGACGTAGTGGAGCTGTGCGCTTTCTCCGCGAATGTGGAGCCGCCCATCTTCATCCGGAACCACACCGGGGGTGTTCATCAGCACTGCCTCGATTGCCCGCTGCCCCATCGGAGTTGGGAGGAGCGTGCGATCCTCTTCGCTGAAAAACCAATGAGTGGTTGTTTGGCCGGAGCTGCTTGGTTCCTGCCATGGTGGAGATTCCACAGCAATTGGCTGAGCAGTGTAGCTCCGCAGCGTGTCGAGTTCGATCCAGACCGGGATCGCCGAGCGGACAGCGATACGCGCTACGATCGGTATCCTCGCACCCTCGAAGACCTGCAGGTCGTAGCTGCCGAATGGGACGCCATGGAAAGCAAAGTTCCCGCTACTATCGGCTGTGGTTGTAGCAATCGGTGCGCCGCTGGAGACCTCCCGCAGGACAAGCCGCAGCCGCAATGATCGTGCCTGGGAGCCTCCAAGCCGCACCGTACCACGAACGGAGCTGCTATGGACTTGGGCACCAAGCAGCAGAGGAATCAACATTGCAAGGCAACACACACTCAATGTTCGAGCGAGCATAGCAAACTTCAACGCTAGGGTGAAACATCACTGCTTTGCATGAGAAGCGAAAAACTCCCAAATGACATCGCTGGCGTCAATCGCGGTTGGTGGCTTGTCGAGCAGCAGGCTGAGCCGCTTGCCACCCGGCCATGCATGACCGCCGTGAGCAATGAGCATCAAGACGACGGCGACGTGTTGATCTGCAGTGGTGTATGTGTATGTTGTCACTGCATCGCTTGTGGTGACTGTCGGGGATGGGATACACCTGTTGTGCTTGACCCAAAACGCGATCGTTTGTTCAACGGGAGTTTTCGGCGTTTTGTCGAGCGCTTTCGGACCGACGCCACCTGCGAGTGGGACGTACTGGTCGTCTGTGCCGTGAATATGGATGACTGAGACCGGTGCAGTTGGATGGCATTCGACCATCTGGGTACCAGCAACGACACCAATGGCTGCGAGAACATCGCTGAGCTGGCAGGCGAGCCGGTATGCCATCATGCCGCCGTTGGAGATTCCTGTTGCGTAAATCCGTCGGCGGTCTATCGGGTACTGATGCACGATTGTATCGAGCATCGCATGGATGAAGCCGACGTCATCGGTGCCAGATCGAGCAGCATAGCCACAGCAACTGCCCGCATTCCACGTGTACCTGCCGCGACCTTGGGCATCGAGGAGCGGATGCGCTGGTCCTGATCCGTTCGGATAAGCAACGATGAACCCTTCGCGGTCTGCAATGGCATCGAAGCCGGTTTGCTCGGCGGCATTCCAGGCGTTCCCGCCACCGCCGTGGAGAACGATCACCAGTGGAACGCGTGCGTTGCTGTTCATCGTCGGTGGAAGGTGCAACCGGTAACTCCGCATTCGTCCGTCGAAGCGAATCGTTTCGAGCGTAGTGCGGGTGTCTGCTGCTCTGCTTGTGAGTACAAGCACTGCTACTCCAAGCACTGCGCTCCAGAAGGAGGGAATGGTTGCAGCACAAGGGTTCATTAGCGTCTCAGCCCCGGACCATTCAGAGTGGGCGAGTCTCCTTGCGTGGCGATTTCGTGGTCTGCCAGCAGCGGGTGCTCGTTATTTGACAAATGTTGGGCAAAAATACGCGCGGGGAGATGCCCAGGATGCAAGGCAGATGCTGCTTTGACTTGGTAATTTGGTAGTATGATCGCGTGGCATGGCGCCCTATGGGCAATCCTCCGCAAAGAAGTGCTCAGTCTCCGCCGCACTCGCCATTGGGTGGCGGCGGAAGTGTACTTTGTCGTCGGGGCGGTGCTCGTTGTGCTCTTTGCATTCCCGCCGCTGGCGCTCGATGCGGACGTTCGCGCAGGGTTGGTGTGGGTGGTGCTCTACTTTGCTGCGATGATGACCGTTGCCCGCTCCTACACGATCGAGCAGGATCGCGGGACGTTGCTTTACCTGATGCACACAGCGCCGAGCGATGCGGTCTATTGGGGCAAGCTCGCTAGCGCAGTCGTCTGGGTTATGGCAATCGGTTTGAGCCAGTGGCTCCTGATGACGCTGGTAGGGCTGATTCCCTTCGCAGTGCACGTTGCTGTTGCGATGCTCGCCGGCTGCGCTGCGATCGGCGGCGCAACCTCACTGCTGGCAGCGATCGTAGCTGCGACGCAGATGCGCGGCTGGGTGTTCGCGGCCATTGCGTTCCCGATTGTGCTGCCGATTTTGTTCCTCGGGGTGGAGTCAGTTGCGACAGCGCTGGCTGGCGGCGGTCTTGGCGCGATTGCACCTGAGCTTGGAATCATGCTGCTCTACATGCTCATGGTCAGCATCGTTGCGTGGTGGCTATTCCCCTTCGTGTGGAGTCAGAACTGATGGGGTTGCAGCGGCGGCTGACGGTGGCGCACGCCACGGCGCTCAACGTCATTGACATGGTCGGCATCGGGCCGTTCATCGTCATGTCCTCGGTGATGGCGGCAATGGGCGGGCCGCACGCGGTGCTGGCGTGGATTATCGGTGCGCTGCTGGCCTACGCCGATGCGATGGTATGGGCAGAGCTTGGCGCTGCATTCCCAGAAGCAGGCGGCAGCTATGCGTTCCTGCGCGCGCTCTACGGCCCAGAGCGTTGGGGTCGTGTGATGGCGTTTTTGTTCATCTGGCAGACGGTGTTCCAGTCGTCGTTCGTTGTCGCCTCTGGCGCGATTGGCTTTACCAACTACGTGCAGTACCTTGTGCCGCTGTCGGGAGGGTGGGAGAGGAAAGCTGTTGCTGCAGCGGTCATTGTGCTCATCGTCGCAGCGCTCTATCGGCGGATCGAAACGATCGGCAGAATTTCACTGGGGTTGGGAGTTGTGGTCATCGGCACGCTCGTGTGGGTCATCGTCGCGGGTGTTGTTGGCGGCGATTGGTCGTTCCTCGGCGACATTCCCAGCTCGATCGGCCTTCTCGGTGGGTTGGGCGAGGCAATGCAGAGCAGCGTCTACGCGATTTTGGGGTACTACAACGTCTGCCATTTGGGCGCGGAAGTCGTCGAGCCGGAGAAAACCATCCCACGGAGCATGTTCGCTTCGATTGCGATTGTGACCACGCTCTACGTCGCGATGCAGCTTTCGGTCGAGAGTCTTGTCGGCTGGAGGGAGGCGCGGCCGGATCAATTCATCGTCAGCATGGCGATCGAGCGAGTCTGGGGGCAGAGCGCCGCGGTGATAGCGACCGTACTCGTGCTCATCGTTGCGCTCAGCTCGCTGTACTCGGTTGTGCTGGGGTACTCACGCATTCCATACGCAGCAGCTCGCGATGGGAACTTCTTCCGCTTTTTTGCGCGGCTCCATCCGACGAAGAATTTCCCGCATGTGGCGCTGCTTGCAATTGGCGGCATGTCCGTCGTCCTGGTGCTGGTGTTCGATGGGCTGCGCATGGTTGTGGCAAGTATCCTCACGCTCCGCATCCTCGTTCAGTTTGTCGGGCAAGCAGTCGGCTTGCTGCTCTATCACCGACGCAACCGGCAGGCACGGTTTCCGTTTCGCATGGCGTTCTATCCGTTGCCGGCGATCGTGGCAATTGGGCTGTGGGTGTGGCTGTTTGCGGTGCGTCCGCCCGCGGCAATTGCAACGGGTCTCGGTGTGCTCGCAGTGGGAGTGGGTGTGTATTTTCTCGTGGCACGGCTCAATGGTTGGTTCCCATTCGACGGTCGCGCCGAGCGCTCACCAATGAGTGACCTGCGATGAATGTCATCAAAATCGGTGGTTCGACTCTTCGCACTGCGGAAGATTTCGAACGTCTGGCCGAGCGTCTGGCTGCACATCACCCGCCACCGGCGGTGGTGGTCGTCTCTGCGCTGCCGATGGTGACGCGGCAGCTCGAGCAGGCCGCGCGTCTTGCCGAGCAACGCCGGCTACCGGAGGCGCTTGAGGTGCTCGGTCGTATCGTGCGGCACCACGAGGAGCTTGCCGGCGTGGTGCTCAGCGACTCGGCAATACGCCAGGCGCTTGCGATGCTCGCCGGTGAACTGCAGCAGCGGACCGAGCGGCTGCTGCGCGGAGTGTCGCTCACTGGCGAACTGACCCCGCGCACCCTCGATCGCATCGTGAGTGTCGGCGAAAAGTTAGCGCTTCACTTGCTCCACCATGCTCTCTCGCAGCGCGGGCTGTCAGTTGCTACTCTTCCCGCTTCCGAGCTGATCGTGACCGATGCAACGTTCGGCAATGCTGCGCCGCTGGAGGATGCCATCGCCGAGCGTGTCCGGCAACGACTGCTGCCAGCGTTCGATCGTGCAGACTACATCCTCACCGAAGGCTTCGTCGGTGCGACGCTCGAGGGAGAGACGACGACGATGGGGAAAGAAAGCTCGACGCTTACGGCAGCCTTGCTTGCTCGGCAGATCAGTGCACGCGAACTTGTGCTCTATACACCGGTGCCGGGGATTTTCACTGCTGATCCAATAGAGGTTGCCTCCGCTCGGCGGATAGATCATCTCCACTACGACGATGCCGAGCGTCTTGCCCGCGCTGGGCTGAAGCTGCTTTTCCCCACGATGATTGCGCCGCTTCGTGCGGCGACGAGCAGGCTCCGCATTACCGCACTCGATGCTTCGAGTAACGAAGGAACGCAGATTGATGCCGAACAGGAAGATGGGGACAGTCCGTTCGTTGTCATGTGTGATGTGCTCGAGTGCGTCCAGCTGGCCAGGAGCGAGAAGACTCACCTTCTGGAGCACCCACCGAGCCGGACGATCGTTTCAGCGGTCGAGTTCGGAGGAAATGCTTTCCTTGTGGGCGAACCTGGAGCACTCTCGGGCTACCGTCACCATGCTTCGGTGCATCAGTGCCAGTACGTCCGGGTCTGGGCGCGATGGAAGGCGCAGTCTCGGCGCTCGGATCTTGTGCGCCACGTTGCAGAAATCGCTGGCATCGAAGTGATGGCTGTCTCGTTTACCGAGCGGGACGTTCTCGCTTGTGCGATTACTTCGTCGTCTGCCCCAGTGCTGCCAGCGCTGCACGAGGTGTTGCTGCGCCTGTTGGAGTAAGGCGCCGCGCTTCCAGCCAGTGTGCGAGCGAAAGCCAGCCAATCCCGCCGAAGCCGAGCAGGAACAGAAGCTGGAAAGGGAGCGCTGCCAGCTCCCCATACGAGAGCGAGATGAAAATGCTTACCAGAAAGTACACGCCTACGAGCAGCTCCAGCACTACCGAACCGCGAAGGCGCGTGCGAGCGTACTTGCGCGTCCGCCAATCGTCGGTCGTCGAGAGGATGCGATACTTCGGTGTGCGTGTAAACTCCGAGCGCTTGCCGAGGAGCGCTTCGAGGACCGCTTTTGTGTTGTTGATGGCAAGCCCCATGCTTCCCGCCATAAAGAGCGGGAAGAGCAACACCCGTCGCTGCCAATCCTCGTGGATGGTGCGTTGAGAGTAAAGGTAGAACAGGAACGTGCCGATCGAGGCAATGACGAAGATGGACATCAGCGTAAAGAGCTCGTCGTAACCGCCGACGAGGTTCTTGATAAGCACCATCGGTAAGTTCAGCAGTGCGACAACGAGGATGAACGGGAAGACAATGTTGCTGGTCAAGTGCGCTGTTGCTTCGAGTTTGACGCGCAGTGGCAGTCGGGCGCGCCACACTGCGGGGAGGAGCTTTTTGGCAACTTCGACAGCACCTTTGGTCCAGCGGAATTGCTGGGATTTGAGTGCGTTGATGTCCGCTGGGAGCTCTGCTGGCGAGGTCACATCCGCCAAGAACACAAAGCGCCACCCGCGGAGTTGCGCGCGGTAGCTCAGGTCGAGATCTTCTGCGAGTGTGTCGCTGTGCCAGTTGCCTGCATCTTCGATGCACGTGCGGCGCCAGATACCAGCAGTGCCGTTGAAGTTGATGAAAAAGCCTGCTTTGTAACGTACCTGCTGCTCGATGACAAAATGCCCGTCGAGCGCAAGTGCCTGCGCTTGCGTCAGCAGCGAGTAGTTTTCGTTGAGGTGCTCCCAGCGTGTTTGCACCATTCCGACTCGTGGATCGGCAAAGAACGGGAGCGTCCGCTTGAGAAAATCTGGCTTTGGAACAAAGTCTGCGTCGAAGATTGCGATGAATTCCCCGCGTGCCATGGCTAAGCCGTGACGCAGTGCTCCCGCCTTATAGCCAGTGCGCTCGGTGCGGTGGATGTAGCTAATGTCGAAGCCTTGCTGGCGATAGTACTCGACGCGTCGCTGCGCGATGTGCTGCGTTTCGTCGGTAGAGTCGTCGAGCACCTGGATTTCGAGCTTGTTGCGTGGGTAGTCCAGTTGGGTGACTGCATCGAGCAAGCGTTCGACGACGTACACCTCGTTGTAGATCGGAAGCTGCACTGTCACCACCGGGAGCGGATCGAGTGTTTCTCCTGGTGGTGTGGGGGACTGCGATGCAGTGCGGCGGTAGTAGTAGAGCATCACCAAGCTATGAACCCCAAACGCAAAGAGCACAACGAGCGACGCAACGTAGACTGCGACGACCAGGTCTGCAATGTCTTCGAGGAAGAGCATAGATAACTGCTGGAACGTTCACCAATCACTGACGACCGCCAAGAGCACATCGGCGGTGATTTGTTCGAGCGCAGTGCGAATCGCTTGGTCGCGGGCGGTGGCAGCCTGCGCAATTGGGAAGAACTGTTCGCTGGTGAACGTGCGGCGGAAAATGGTGCGCCCTTTGACGGCGTCGAAGTACTCGACCTCGAGACTGACGCGCAGTTTCCGCTCGCGTTCGATTTCGCCTGGCCGCAGCGTAACAGGCTCTTCCGTTATGCTTGTGATTGCAGCTCGAAGCTCAGCGTCGCCGTCGCGATCGACAAGTTGCAGTGTGTTATCGTTGCGAAAGCGCTCGATGAGCAGCTGAGTGGCGACTTCTCGCCAGATGGGTTGCCCAAAGCTGCTGCGGTCGGCAACTGTTGCGATCGCGATGGTCTTCAAATGCGGCGGCACGCTGCCACCAGTGAACGAATAGCACCCACCAGCGATGAGCACTACGCTCAACAGCAAACTTACCAGGCAAATCCTAAGCTGGCAATGACAACACAATGAAAACTTTGTCATCACGTGCACAACCCTCTACGTACGGAAGAGCGATTGGTCCTGTAGAAAGGGATTCGATCGGCGTTCCTGTCCGATCGTCGTTGCCTCCAGGTGGCCAGGGTAGCAGACGTAGTCATCGGGCAGCGAGAGTAGCTCGCGACGAATCGAGGCGATGAGCTGATCGTAATCCCCGCCGGGAAGATCGGTTCGCCCAATACTGCCCGCAAAGAGGGTGTCGCCGCAAAAGACTACCCGCGCACTGTGCTCGATGAAGACGACGCTCCCTTCCGTGTGACCGGGGACGTGGCGTACCTCGAAGCGGAGCGCGCCAAGTGCGAGCACGTCGCCATGGTGCACGTAGCCGCCGATCTCGACAGCTTCCAAGTGCAACGGGAGCGGGAAGGCTGTGTGTGCGTTCGGATCGCGGAGCCGGTACGCATCGAGCGGATGGACGAGCACAGGAATGCCAAGCATCGCCGCAAGTGCCGCTGCATCGGCTGTATGATCCCAGTGCGTGTGGGTCAGCCAGAGTGCCTGCGCTGCGACGCCTACTTCTTTGAGACGGCTGCAGTACCATTGCGCTGAATCCATCGGCGCATCAATGAGCACTGCAAGCTTTGCGTGCAAATCGGCGACCAGATATGCATTCGTTGCAACTGGGCCGGCAGCGATTGTTTCCAGGTGGAGCATGTTCTACGCAGTGGAAAAGTGAGTGTTCGCGTCTGCATAGCTGAGCAGGTGCGCTCGGAGCCGCGCATGCTCGGGGCGGCGCAAATGTGGATCGCCCTCGAGCAATCGAACTGCGTCCTGGCGTGCTTGGGCGATGATTTCGGCGTCGCTTGCCAAATCCACAAAGCGAAATTCCGGCATCCCGGCTTGGCGAGTGCCGAGCATATCGCCCGGTCCACGCAGGCGCATATCGGCTTCGGCGATCAAAAAACCGTTGGTGGTTTGCGCCATCGTCCGGAGGCGGACGACTGCCGGCGGCTCGTCATCCCGCGGTGGGCTCTGGACCATCAGAGCAAGTGCAGGCTCGGTGATGAGCAAACACGTAGCAGGCGCAGTGCCACGTCCGACGCGCCCTCGAAGCTGGTGGAGCTGGGCAAGCCCAAAGCGCTCGGCATGCTCGATGAGCATCACGGTGGCGTTGGGAACGTCAATGCCAACTTCGATGACGGTTGTAGCAACTAAAATGTCGTAGTCCCCGGCGGCGAAGCGCTCCATCACGTGTTCTTTTTCGTTCCAGCTCATCTGGCCGTGGACGAGTGCGAGCCGCTCAGTGGGAAACTGCTCGCGTGCAAGCCGCTCGAACTCAGCGCTCGCTGCTTTGAGTTGGACGCGTTCGGATTCCTCGACGAGAGGATAGACGATGAACGCTTGCCGGCGAGCGCGGACTTCGGTGCGAATGATCTCGTAGGCGCGGTCGAGTTGGTCGTGCCCGAGCACGAGCGTCCGGACGGGCTGGCGTCCTGCGGGGAGTTCATCGAGCGTTGTGACGTCGAGGTCGCCGTAGAGCGTCATCGTCAGCGTGCGCGGAATGGGCGTTGCGCTCATCACGAGCACGTGCGGCTGGAGTCGTTCCGGATGTGAGGTGCTGGCAAGCTGTTCGAGCCGTGCTCGCTGGACGACACCGAAGCGATGTTGCTCGTCAATGACGACTAATCCGACGCGGTGGTACCGCTGCTGGTCCCCTGCGGCGGATTCTGCAAAGAGCGCGTGGGTGCCGACGACAATCTGCGCTTGGCCAGTAGCGATGGCGCCAGCAGTTGCACGCCGCTCGGCTGGCGATTGGCTGCCGACGAGCTTGACGACCTCGAGATCGAGTGTGCTGGTCAATCGCCGAATTGTCCGCCAATGCTGCTCCGCGAGCACTTCGGTGGGAACAGCCAGCAGCGATTGATACCCTGCATCAGCAGTTGCGAGCATTGCAGCGAGCGCCACGAGCGTTTTCCCCGCGCCGACATCGCCCTGCAAGAGGCGATGCATCGGACGGCCGCTTGCCAAATCGGCGGCGATTGCTTCGATGGCGCGCCGTTGCGCGCTGGTGAGCGTGAATGGGAGCGTGCGGCAGAGCTGCTCCCAGCGTGGACTTGCTGCTGCGATCACAGGAGCCGGGCTCCTGCGCTTGCGCTGCCGTCCGATCGCGAGCAACAACTCAAAAAGGAAAATCTCTTGGTACTTCATGCGCTGTTGGGCGCGTTCGAGCGCCTGGTGGCTAGTCGGGAAGTGCAGATGTTCGAGTGTTTCCTGGAGGGGTGGGAGCATACGCTCCTGGCGGAGCGACAGCGGCAGGGGATCAGCAATGACCGAGTGGACGCTCTCGAGTGCAGTGCGAACAAGCCGCCGGAGCGCGCTATGCGTAATGCCGCGCGATCGCATCTGCTCGCTCAGTCGGTAGAGCGGCAGAATCCCTTGGGCGAGCGCTGCATCGTCGTCGTCTTCGACTGGTTCGACCTGTGGGTGAGTAAACGTCACGCGGTGCAGACGATCGAGCTCAGGAACTCCAGTGACGATGTACCGTTTGCCGACGCTCAGCGCGCGCCGGTAGTACTGGTGCCCATTCCAGAAGTGGAGCGCGCCATATGCGCCAGTATCGTCGCGAATGATTGCTTCGAGCAGCGTCCGCTGCGATCGAAAGCGCTTTTCGACGATGCGCTCGATGGTGACGATGATGCTCACTTCTCTGCGGAGAACGCTGACAGACTCGCGCTCGCGAGCAAAGAGCATCGGCATCAGCATCGGCTCGGCGATCGAGCGAAGCGAACGCTGCGTAGTCCGCTCGATGTAGGCGCGCGGAACGTAGTAGAGCAAGTCCTCGATGGTCCGCACACCGGCTGCCGCCAACACCTCGGCACGTCGTGGTCCGACGCCCTTGAGGTATTGGACCGGCATCTGGAGCGGAGAATCTTCTTTCATCGAGCGACGCACTCTCGGAGTGGAACATTCGTCATAGCGCCCTTGTTCACCACAGGCTTTCGAACGATGCAGCTTCGCTCGGACATCCGCAACGTTGCAATCATCGCACACGTTGACCACGGCAAGACGACGCTCGTGGACCAAATCTTGCGCCAAGCAGGACTCTTCCGCGATGGACAGGTTCTTGCCGAGCGCATGCTCGACTCCAATGCGCTCGAGCGCGAAAAGGGCATTACCATCATGGCGAAAAATACCGCAGTCGAGTGGAATGGCGTCACGATCAACATCGTGGATACGCCGGGCCACGCCGATTTCGGTGGCGAAGTCGAGCGTGCGCTCTCGATGGTAGATGGCGTCCTCGTCTTGGTGGATGCTGCCGAAGGTCCGCTTCCACAGACGAAGTTCGTTGTGCGCAAGGCAATCGAGCGGCAACTGCCGGCGATTATCGTCATCAACAAGATCGATCGCAGCGATGCGCGCCCACGCGAAGTGCTCGATCAGGTGCACGAGCTCTTCCTGGCGCTCGGTGCGGGATTAGAAGCGCTCGATATGCCGGTCCTCTACGCTGTCGGGCGCGATGGTGTTGCATCGTGGCGGCTCGATGAGCCGGGCGCAAACTTGGTTCCGCTCTTCGAAGCGATCCTCGAACACATCCCGCCGCCAGTGCATCAGCCAGACGAGCCGTTCCAGATGATTGTCTCGGCGCTCGATTGGAACGACTACGTCGGGCGTCTTGCCATTGGGCGCATCCACCGCGGACGCATCCGTGTCGGTGATCAAGCGGTCCTGCTTTCGACCGACGGCAGCAGCATGCCGCTGCGGATAACGAAGCTGATGGCGTTCCGCGGGCTGGAGCGCGTCGAGATTGAGCAGGCAGAAGCAGGCGACATCATCTGTCTGGCGGGAATCGAAACTGTCCGCATTGGCGATACCATCGCAGCAGCAGAGCGACCAGAACCGCTGCCGCCAGTGGTTGTCGAGGAGCCGACCGTTGCGATGCAGTTCATGGTGAATACCTCACCGCTGGCGGGGAAGGAAGGAAAGTTCGTTACGACGCCGAAGCTGCGCGATCGGCTCTGGCGCGAGCTTCGGACGAATGTCTCGCTCCGCATCGAGGAAACCGATCAACCAGATGTGTTCCGTGTGCTCGGTCGAGGGGAGCTGCAAATGGCAGTGCTCATCGAAACGATGCGCCGCGAAGGGTACGAACTTGCCGTCTCGCAACCGGAGATTCTCTTCCAGCGTGATGCCGAAGGCAAACTGCTCGAGCCGATCGAGCATGTGGTTATTGACGTGCCGGCAGAGTTTAGCGGCAGCGTGATCGAGTCGCTCGGGCGTCGGCGCGGAGAGATGCTCGCCATGCTGCCTATCGGCGATGCAGTCCGCTTGGAGTTCAGCGTTCCTGCGCGCGGTTTACTTGGCTTCCGCACTGAGTTTATGACGCTCACGCGCGGAGAAGGCGTTCTGCACCACACCTTCGCTGGCTACGAGCCGTACCGCGGGGACATCGCACGCCGAACGCGTGGCAGTTTGGTTGCGCTCGAAGATGGCATTGCTACAGCCTATGCGCTCGAAAGCATCCAGGAGCGCGGAGTACTGTTCATCTCGCCGGGCGAACGCGTCTATGAAGGCATGGTCATCGGCGAGCATGCCCGAGAAGGCGACCTTGTCGTCAACCCCTGCAAAGCGAAACATCTGACCAACATGCGCTCGAGTGGCTCTGAAGGGCTTGTGCGGCTTGCGCCACCACGCGCGATGACACTGGAGCAGTACTTGGAAGTTCTCAACGACGACGAGCTGCTCGAAGTTACTCCGCTCTCGCTCCGTATTCGCAAACGGATTCTGAACACCAACGAACGCCAGCGCCATCAAAAGCGCAGCCGTGCGGTGGCGGAAAGTATGGCGTAATTTGCAGCTGACCAAATTTCACAAACTGAAGGCATAGCATGCGTCTTGTTTCCATCGGCAGTGTCTGTGCGCTGCTCCTTACAGCGAACCTTCTCGCCCAAGCGCCGCCGAAGGGCTCCCTACTGCAACCAATGCGTAACCAGCAGGCTGCTCTCTACCGACTTCAGCCGACGCAGGGAGTACCGTACACGTTCGACAACACTGTCCATATTACACAGACACTCCACGTGATGGACGTCGAGCAGCCGATTCAATCGAAGGTTACGATGCGGCAGGAGGTAGTGCCCACAAGCGTTAGTGATTCGATCGTCCAGCTTGTTCTCCGCCAGCGTGGGGTACAACTTGAGCTGAGCGGCCTTGCGCAGATGGGGGCGAGTGATTCGACGATGTCGCTGCCGGAGTTGGAAGCGCTGGAAACGCACATGGAGTGTACCCGGCTCGGCAAAGTTGTCCGGCAATCAATCGTTGCAACCGACAGTAGCGCTGCTGCCTCGAGCATCCGTCGCCAAGCAATTGAGCAGCTCACTGGCGGTGGCGTGCGCGTACAGTTCCTCATCGAGTTTCCCGATGATCCGCTCCGTCCGGGGATGCAATGGACGCGTGCCTCGAGCGACACCATCGAAATGGGTATCGCAAACCAGCGGATTGTGACAACGATGGAGTTGCGTTATACCTACTCGGGAATGCTTGATACCCTTGGGCGGCGGTGTTTAGTTGTGCAGGTCGAATCGGTACGCTACCTGTTGAGCGGAACTTCCGAGCAGATGGGCATGACGATGGGGATCAGTGGTGACGGTGTCCTCCGCGCTCGCTACATTATCGAACAGGCAACGGGCTTGCCGCTCCTGATCGAGACGGCTGCGCAGATTGATCAACGCATGACGCTCTACGACCAGGGCAATACAGTCGTGCCGATGAACATTGATATCCAAGGGCGAATGGTACGCCGTCTCTGATGCGCTGGGTTCTCCTCCTTCTGGGACTTATGCTTTTCTCTGTGCACATGCGCGCATGGGCACAACAGTGTTTCGAGTGGCAGTTGGAGACCGGGATGATCCTGCGATTTCACGTCGAGGCGTACGATACAGTCGCGATAGTCGGCGAGCCAGTGCTCTTCCGCCATCGGAGCGATGAGTGGATGGTTGCGTGTGATAGCACGCACGGCGACACACTCTTCCTCCGGCAATGGCTCGAACGCTCCAGGGCCCGCGAGTGGACCGAACGAGGCGATAGCAGCACCCGCACGACGATTCCACTTGTTGGAGTAACAACCCACCTCGTGCTGAGCCGTCGCGGCTGGCGAATCCAAGCAACGAGCACAGCAGCTAACAGCGTGAGTGTGGTACCAGGGAGCATGTTTGGGCCAGTCTTCTTTATTCCGCTCGATAGTACCTGCACAGCATGTGGCCGAATGCAGTGGCTTGCCGAGCAGCGCGATACGCTCGTTGAGTACGCTGTTCCTCCTGCGCACCTTGACCGCCTCTATCTCGGGAGCCTGGATTCCTGCACAGCAGAAGGCGTACCGCGTGTGCTGAGCTTTGCGGAAACATCCTCGGGCGTACATCTACTGCCGCTCGAAGGGGACGCGATGCAAACTGCTGCGTGGACGTTGGCACACGGTGTTGTCGAACTCGATACAGTCACCCGGTTACCGCGACGGCTGTTCTACGCGACCGAGCAGCGACTGCGCATCACCTATCGGCGTACTGGTACCACACGGCACGGAGCCCAACGAACGAGCCTTTTCGCGGTCGTAGAGGTATCATCCCAGCCGACTGATCCGCGGTAACTGCGCTCGTGCTGGTTGCATCAGCGGCGGATTCCCTGGATTCTTTCTTGTGGATAGAGAATTAGGTGGAGTGTACGCACCACAACGCTATTGTGATTCGTAAGGAGAGCCACGACTAACTGCACGTGGTGATCTCCTATCTTTTATCTTTCACTGATTTCTTAACGCACGATCAGCGTGTCACTCGCTGACGCGATCGAGCAGATGGAAACGGGGTTTTGCCAACGGCGATTGTATCATCACCGCACGGCAGCTACTGGAGAATTACCGCACACGGTAGCAGTATGCCGTCGTCCAGCTTGTCACATAGAGCCGGCCATCAAACCCAGTCGGACGGGACCGTGTAAATCCATAATCATTCCGCTCTGGCGGATCAATCTTCCACAGGTGTTTTCCCGTTGCTGCATCCACCGCGTGGAGCATTCCATCTCCACCGCCGACGTAGTACAACACTCCGTCCATGTAGAATAGTGGCGAGCTTGTTCCAGAGGATTTTTCCCTCCACTTGATAAGCCCTGTTTCTGCGTCGAGTGCGTAGAGGTACGTATCCTCGCAATTGGCATAGATGGTGCCATCAACAATGATGAAGCCTGAAAACAGAAAGTCGCCGGGGAAGTTTTGAAACCAACGAATCTTTCCCGTACCTAATCCAGTACATACCATCCGCCTGCCTACTACGCTGTAGCAATTGTCACCATAAACCTTCGTAATTGCACCTCCACCATCTTTTGTTTGACTATAAACCATAGTCCTATAAATCTCTCTATCACTTGTCAGATCAAACCCCACTATATACGTAGTGTAGCTGTAATCAGTTGTACCGGTACTTCTGATTACCTCAAGGAATAAGATACGTAATGTACCATTTGCATCACGATACAAGTATGGTCTCCCTAAAGCTCTCCCGGGAGTACCCTTGTATATACAGCGCTCTATTTCTGGATCTCGAATGTCACCCACATAAATGTTGTCGTACATTTCACCTGTGTTGTCAAATGTCGTACCAACTATTGCATACTGATATCCATTACCACAAACACCTCCGCGTGATGAATACTCGCGATAACGCCGCCAAAGTGTCTTGCCTGTACTTATGTCAACACAATACTGCTTGCCACCGCTCACAAACAGTAGTATTTCACCTAGTTGATGCCATTCAAGAGAAAACACAAGTCCTGAAGGCTGTCCATATTCGAAAAAGTCTTCCCACATCCAACGCACTTCACCGGTAGTAGCATCTAGCCCAAGTAGTCTTTGCTTATTCTCGCCTGCTTGTCCCATACATACTACAATGTTGTTCCACCTTGCAAGCGGAAAAGAGTAGTCAATGAGCACATTTTCAATAATTTTAGTCTTCCATGCTATACTTGGTGGTTGGAACTCCGTTGGTTCTGTGGGGTTGAAGATACGGCAGCCAGCATACAGCGACAGGAGCCAAGCTAATCCAAAGTGTTTCATACTTTACCTTCGAGGAAGTGTTCGTAATTGATCATATGGAAGGTCGAAAATATGCTGAAATGCTTCTCTTACATTACGGTGATTGCCCTGCTCGAGGTGGTTGGCGCCTTCTGCTTCGTATGCCCGAAGAAGACCGGGGACGCCAACATTATCCATTGCCTGTTGCGTTTGCAAACACCAACATACTGTCATCGCACAAAACCTCCATGACTCTTACCGCACACGGTAGCAGTACGCCGTCGTCCAGCTCGTCACATAGAGCCGGCCATCAAACCCGGTCGGACGGGACGGTGCAAATCCGTAATCATTCCGCTCTGGCGGATCAATCTTCCAGAGGTGTTTCCCACTTGCTGCATCCACCGCGTGGAGCATTCCGTCTCCACCGCCGACGTAGTACAACACTCCGTCCATGTAGAACAGCGGGGAGCTTGTTCCAGAGGATTTTTCCCTCCACTTGATAAGCCCTGTTTCTGCGTCGAGTGCGTAGAGGTACGTATCCTCACAATTGGCATAGATTGTGCCATCAACAATGATGAAGCCTGAAAAGAAAAAGTCACCTGGAAAATCCTGGTACCATATCAGTTTCCCTGTATTGGGGTCGTAGCATACAATCCGTCGTCCTGCATCCTTGTAAAACATGCCGTTGTAGATTATGCCAGGGCGAA
>BEHW01000022.1 GCA_002898675.1 bacterium HR20 | reverse complement strand
TCGGGCAGCTTCAGGGAGTAGCTCGATTGACTTCCGCAGCTGGCGGTCAATTGGCATGTACACAAGCGAGGAGCCGTTGCTGCCGAACAGTCCATATGCCACGCGCGCTTTCAACTCGGTGCGGATGAATTCTTCGTCTTGTTTGTAGAGCTGTTCGTTCCATTCGATGCCTTTCCGTTCTGCCAGGGCGCGGAGCCCAGCGATCATCTCATCGCCAACGGTGAACTCCTTGGCAAAGCGGTAGAGGTCTTCGCCGAAGCGCTGATGGAGTTCGGCGCTATGGAGCTTGAGGTACTCGTTGGTGACGTACTAGAAGAAAACGCCCTTGCTCCGAAGCTGGCGGCTGAAGGAGTTGATGGTGTCGCTCTTGACGAAGTAATCCGGTGTGATTCCGCCACCGCCGAACACTTTCCGTCCGCTTAGAGTCCGGAAGACTGGGCGTGTCGAATCAACTTTTTCCGATTCATGCGTGATGTTTTCCGCGTCGTCAAGTTCGATACGGCCTTCGCCGCGGTAGTACTTGTCTTTGTCTTTGTACGGGCGTTGGATGAGGCGCCCTGAGGGTGTGTAGTACCGCGCGATAGTCAGCCGCAACCCAGAGCCATCGCCCAGTTCGTATTGCCGCTGAACCAATCCTTTCCCGAAGGATGTCTCTCCGACGATCAATCCGCGGTCGAGGTCTTGCAATGCGCCGGAAACGATTTCACTGGCCGAAGCCGAGCCACCGTTGATCAATACGACGACGGGGGTCTTCTCCAACGAGCCACCACTGGTGGATGTATAAACCTCCTCGAACTCCGGACGCCGTGCTTTTGTGTACACGATCTTGTAGCCGGCCGGGATGAACTCATCGGCAATGAGGCGGGCTTGGTCCATGTAGCCGCCGGGATTATTCCGGAGGTCGAGCACGAGCCGCTTCATCCCTTGCTGCCGCAGCTTGGCGATGCCGTCCATGAACTCTTTGTAGGTTGTCGCTGCAAAACGGTTGAGCGAGATGTAGCCAATGTCGGTGCCCGGCACCATGTACGTAGCCGAGACGCTGTAGAGCGGGATTTTATCGCGGGTGATGACAAAGTCGAGCAACTTCGGTTCGCCTTCGCGTTTGATGCTCACGGTCACGACGGTGCCTTTCGGGCCGCGCAATTTTTTCGGTACATCCTCGCGGGTCATCCCGACGGCACTTTCTCCATCAATCTTGACGATCTTGTCACCCGGAAGAATTCCCAGCTTTTCGGAGGGCCCGCCAGCGATTGGGGAGACAATCGTGATCGTGTCGTTGATGATGTCGAACTCCACACCGATGCCTTCGAAACTCCCGCGGAAATCTTCTTCGACACGCTTCATTTCCTTCGGGGGGATGTATACCGAGTGTGGGTCGAGTTCCGCGAGCATTCCCTTGATGGCTGCTTCGGTGAGCTTTTGGGTATCCACCTCCTCGACGTAGTTCTTTGCAGCCATGTTCAAAATGGTGCTAAACTTCTCGACCTGGTCGTAGATGCTGTCGCCGGACACTACACGGGAGGTCACCAGACTGCCGATGACAATCCCGAGGACAATTGCACTGACGACATAGAATGCAATGCGCCGCTGCATGGGGTGTTTCTACCTCAATGGTGACGACCACGACGTGCTACCGGCGATTCCGATAGCGTTCGAGGACGCAAGACGGAAAGCTGCGCTCTTCGATTGCATCAACGGCGGCGGTGAACGGTGACCACGTACCGCGTTGGCGCTGCATTTGATTCGATCTCCAGCTCGACGGTACTGATACTATCACGCCAATCGCGGGTATTGATGTGCACGAGAATTTCCCCTACCTCGAGCGGATAGATGGGATTGGTGAGCACAGTTGCTGCAGCGCACTTGCACGATGGGACAACCTTCCGTAACTGGAGTGGCTCTCCACCTCGGTTGAGCACCTTCACGCGACCTTGGGCAAAGCCGGCTGAATCTGCATGCAACTCGAGCTTCGGTGGCACCAATTGCATTTCTGGTCCCGTCTGCAAGCCAATGATGAGCGCACACGCAATGAGTGCATTCCGCATAGCGTTTCTCCTGATGGTCCTCACACGCACAGGACAAAACTACAGCGCGTTGCAAAAACCTTACAGAATGTCGCCTGCGCGATTTACTATTTTCGCTCGCGAAGAACGCGGTGCATCGAGGTGCGCTGCACGCGTTATGTGCGATCATCATGTTCGATCATCCACGGAGGGCTATAGCCTTCGGCTCATACCGATTCGTTCCCCTCGCAGATGGCAAAGGAGCCTCCACGCGCTCGCCAGGCTCGCTCAATGGCGGACGTGTCCTGGTGCTCAACCAAAGCTACGAGCCGATCTTGATCTGCAATGTCCGCAAGGCTCTGCTCTTGCTGCTTCTCGACAAAGCAGAGCTGGTCGAAACACGCAACGGTGCCCTCATCCGTTCGGTGCGGCATGCGTACCCCTATCCGAGCGTTATTCGGTTGCATGCGTACATCCGCGTGCCATACAAAAAGGTGGAGCTTTCCCGGCGGAACATTCTCCGCCGAGATGGATTTGCCTGCCAATACTGCGGGACGCGATCTGCACCGCTGACGATTGACCACGTCATCCCGCGTTCCCGTGGCGGAAGCGATTCGTGGGAGAACTTGGTGACTGCCTGTGTTCCTTGCAACAATCGAAAGGGCAATCGTACCCCCGAGGAAGCGGGCATGCGACTTCGGAGTATCCCTCGCAAGCCCAATCACATCGTCTTCCTCCGCAACTTCATGGGTTCGGTCGAGCGCGAATGGCGCCCTTACCTGTTCGCTGACTGAGTGCGGGGATCGAGGCTCTCAAGGAGAACTGGCCTGCCTCCCGTGCGAAGGGATTCCACGATCGCAAAGGTCGCCAGCGTTACAGCGCGCAGCTGCTCGTAGGGTATCGGCATTGGCGATCCAGTGGTGACTGCTGCAACTGTTGCTTCGAGTTCTTCACGGTGCCCTTTGCCTGCGCCGAAGCGGTAGCGGCGAACCTTCCCATCGCGTGCGAGCCGGATGTGATGGAAATTTTCCAAAATTGCGCTCCGTTCTTGGCAGGATACTTCGCACCATTCCTTTTCGATTGCGCGGTCGCCGTTGCTCCAATACTGCAGCGTTCCGATGGAGCCATCGGCAAAGCGAATGAGCGCCGTAACGGTATCGTGCAGCACTCCTGGTGCAATAGGTGGTAGTGCATAGGCTACAACTTCCACCGGCAGAGACCCTGTCAGGAACACCATGACATCGAGCGCGTGGCAGGCTTCGCCGATAATGCGTCCGCCCTGTGCGGGATCTTGGATCCAGCTCGACGGCGGGAGCGCACCTGCGTTGAAGCGATAGCTTATCGCCATCGGTGCAACGCGATGTGCGAAGTGTTCTGCAATTGCACGCACTGCTGGGCTGAAGCGCCGATTGAACCCAACCATGACGCGCTCGCCCCAGCGAGCAATCCGGCGGTCAATTTCTGCCAGCTCCTCTGGAGTACAGCAGAGCGGTTTTTCGACGAACACGGCTTTGCCTGCATCGAGCGCGGCGCAGACGTACTCGGCATGCGTATCGTGCCGCGTTGCGCAGACAACAAGCTCAACGCGCGGATCGGCGATGACCTCCCGAGCATCGGTGGTACTCCGACGGAAGCCGAAGTGCCGTGCTGCGCTGTGCGCGCTAAGGGGTGAACGCGTTGCAAGTGATTCCAAGCGTACCTCGAGCCTACGGAGGATCGGCAGGAGCGTGCTCTGCGCGAACCCTCCAGCGCCGAGGAAACCGATCCCAATCGGTGCAGTGCTGCGCTGCGAGGGAACGGGGTATTCAACAGCGCGCGTGGCTGGGAGTTCTTCCGCTGCTGGATAGCACAGCAGCACACCGAGGACGCGCTCAGTTCCTGGCTCGCTGATGAGCTGGTAGGCACGCTCGGCTTCCTCGAACGGGATGCGATGCGTGGTCAAGTGTTCGATGGCAATGGTCCGCCGAGCCAGTGCGTCGAGAAATGCCGCCATGTTTCGTTGCTCCGTCCAGCGGACGTAAGCGAACGGATAGTCAACGCCGCGTTCTTCGTAGAGCGGGTCGTAGCGTCCGGGGCCGTAGCTTGTTGCAATCTTGAGTTCGAGTTCCTTTTCGTAGAACGGCCCGCGGGGGACATTCATTCCGACTGCACCGACGACGACGATTGCAGCTTTTTTCCGTGCGGCAGCGATGGCAAGTTCGAGCGGTGCATTCGATGGCGTCGAAGCGGTGATGATGACGCAGTCGGCGCCGTGGCTGTTGGTTGCGCTCATGATGGCAGGTAGGCTGCCGCGCTCACTGGGAAGAACCAGATCGCATCCACTTGCACGTGCTGCATCGAAGATCTCGGAGCGAATGTCCATCCCAATCACACGGCAGCCATTGGCCCGAAGGAGAGCGCAGGTGAGCTGTCCCAAGAGCCCCAGCCCGATGACGAGCACTGTCTCTCCCAGCCGTGGCGACGCTTGGCGGATGCCCTGGAGCGCAATTGCACCGAGCGTGGTGTACGCTGCCTCGTCGAAACTGACGCTCTCGGGAATGCGGGCGACAAGGTGTTTCGGTACGGCGATGTACTCGGCATGGTGTGCGTATTGCGCGCCGGCACATGCGACGCGATCGCCAGCTGCGTACTCCGGACAGCGCGACTCCACAACGATCCCAGCGGCACTGTAGCCTAACGGGCGGAAAGCATCCAGCCGCGCGCGGATGGTCGCAATCGTTGCCCCGATGCCGTTGCGGCGAAGCATATCGAGGACGGTGCGGACTTGGTCCGGATGCTTCCGCGCTCGTTCCAGGAGCGATTGTTTGCCCGATTCAAGACTTGCTCGCTCGGTCCCGACGCTCACCAAGGAGCGCACCACGCGGACGAGGACCGCGCCCTCGCTGCACGTCGGGAGTGGAACGTGCTCAAGCGAAACCTTGCCGCTCTGGAGATGTTGTGCAATCTGGCGCATCATGGGAGCAAAAATAGCCGCTTCTGTTCACGGCACAGCTTGCTGGGTGCATACTTGCGACCACACATCCAGTGCTCGTGCCTACCACTCGATCGCACCAGCAGCGGCACGTTCACGGCCGGCGATCAGTTGGCGAGCGGCCTCGACGCGCTCCCAAACATTCCAGAGCAGAACCCCCCGCACGATGCCCTCGCGGCAATAGTACACAACGCCTTCTCGGTACGGCTCGCGCCAGTCCTCGACGATCTCGAGGCGGGAATCGAGCAGCCCGACAGCTTCGTAGCCGAACTCGAACAGGTCCGAGTAGAACATCGGCAGGTACTCGTAGCGATGTGCAGAGCCTGTCATGTTTTCCCCAGCGATCGCACCTTGAGTAAGTGCGTTGTCTTCGTGTTCGACGCGAATGCGTTCGCCCAACGGTGAGCAGTAAAAGTTGACGACATCCCCTGCCGCATACACGTCAGGGTGCGAGGTGCGGAGGTATTCGTCCACGACAATGCCGTTGTCAATAGTCAATCCCGCATTGGATGCAAGCTGTGTGGCAGGTTCAATTCCTAACCCGGCAACGACGGCATCTGCCTCGAGCGATGGGCCACTGTTGGTAAACGCACGCCAACGGCTGCCATGCCGTTCCAAGTGTGCAAGTGTTTCGCCTGTACGGACGGTCACGCCGCGCGCTCGGTACTGCTCGGTGAGGAAGCGCGAAAGAGCAGTTGGAAACATTCGTGCGCCAATCCCCTCTTCAGGGAAGAGCATTGTGACGGCCACACCATTGCTCGCAAGGGCAGCAGCGATTTCTGAACCGATGAAGCCACCACCGATGACCAGGACGTGCCCGCCGCGATCGGCAACAGAGCGGAGTTGCTCATAATCGTCGAGTGTGCGGAAGTAGATGATGCCCTCACCCCAAGGCGTGCGCGGCGTGCCGCCAGTTGCCAGTAAAAGCTTCTTGTAGTGGTGGGTTTCTCCTCGTTCGTCAAGCACAGTGTGCGCTTCGAGATTTAGCTCGATGGCACGGCATGCGGTGTGGACCTGGACGTTGCCGTTGAGCGTAAACCACAGCTCATCGAGTGAGGCGCCTTTCCAGAGCGCTTTCGAGAGCGGAGGGCGTTTGTACGGTGGGTGTGGCTCAGCAGTCAAGATTGCAATCGAGCTGCTCGGCTGATGCTGGGAAATTGCTTGTGCTGCTGCGGCAGATGCCATCCCACCACCGATGAGGAGGTAGTTCCAGTACGCCATTGGATGGTACTCCAGCGTGTGAGACATAGGGAAAATACGTATCCAGTGTGTCTGAACGTTACTGCGGTGCAATGAGTTCTGCACAGCGAATTTCGTCTGCGAGCCGGCTGGCAAGCTCCTCGGCACTGAAATGCCGACCGGCGATCTCTGCGCACGTGGCGCTCCGCTGCCGGAGATATTCGGAGAGGCTCTCGGGGTTGGGGCAGTCGCGGAGGTAGTATGGAAGTCGCTCATGCCCTTCGTCAAGCAGGAGCGAGCCATGCTGGAGCAAGATGTCCCCGTAGAGCCGCTGCGCACTGCCGAGGACCTTGCGCCCACGCCAGAGCAGCTCGTAGCGGGCACTTGAGGCAAAGCAAAGCCATCGCGTTGGCTCGCGGTGGAGCAGGAAGGGGAAGTCTGGCTGCGTGCGTGCATAGACGAGGTCCGGTGCACCGAGCACTCTGGCAAGGACGCTACAGAGCCATTCGTGCCAGAACCGATAGACGTGCGCCTGCGTCAGTCCATCGCGCAAGCGGAGCGCAAGAGCATACGTCAGCTCGCGTGCATGGAGAATCGCCCGACCGCCGGTTGGCCGGCGAACAAGCTCGATGCCATCAGCATCTGCTCGTGCTTGGTCAACATCCTCCTCGGGCTGATTGGCTCCGAGCGAAATGCACCACGGCTGCCAGCTGTAGAAGCGGATGAGCATTCTCGAATCGTCGGAATCCGAAAGTCGCTCGGTGAGTAGAACGTCGCGGCGCATGTTCTCTCGGCCAGGATGGGAGCCGTCGAGCTGGACCTGCGCTGAACGAAGTTGTTGGAAGAACTGATAGCGAAGCTCGTCGAATGTCATGGCGGCAATTTACATCCAGCAGTATTCGCCTGCGAACTGCTGCATTTTGCGACGCATGCTGCGGCAGTATTTTTGCCTGCGCTTGTTTTATGCAGGATCGAAGACGTGTACATTGCCAAAGACGTCGTCGCTGATGTTCTCTCGCCCATCGTTGGCGATGAGCTGCGAACCTACGAGCACCACGGGCAGCTATCGGTCATCGTCGAGCGAGACGAGCTGATCGAAGTGCTCATTCAGCTGCGGGATCACCCGCTGACCCGATTCGATCAGCTCCTCGATGTGACCGCGATTGATTGGCTCGATCGCAAGCCGATACGATTCGAGGTGGTGTACTTCCTCTACTCGATTCCGCACAAGCACCGGCTACGCGTAAAAGTGCCAGTACCCGAACGCGATGCTCGCGTTCCGACTGCAACGACTGTCTGGGAGAGCGCCAATTGGTACGAGCGCGAGACCTACGACATGTACGGCATTCGTTTCGAGGGGCATCCGGACTTACGGCGATTCTACATGCCCGAAGATTACGTCCATCCCGAAACGGGCGAGCCGCTCTACCCTCTGCGGAAGGATTATCCGCTCATGGGCATTCCTGGGGCAGCACCGCTGCCAGAGTTCCCCGAACGTGAACTCTGGCTCCAACGTAGGAAGGAGTATCTGGAAAAGTACCCGCCCAATCCGCTCGACACATCGTACACATTTCCGCCGGAAGACAAGCAGTAACGCGAACAAACTTCCTGGACCGCAGCTCCGCACACGCTTGTTGTGCAGGAACCATCCACGCTACTGGTCACTGCGGCGCAGAAGGTACTCTTTCAATGCAACCGCTTGGTTGTGCTCGGGGTCACGCGCGGAGTAGAGCAAGGTCAGTGGGCGCGTTGCAGCGATCGCTCGAAGCTGTTCGATGCGCTCGCGCTTTTCAGCAAGTTCCCTCCAATAGCGTCGCTTGAATTCCTCCCACTTTGCGGGGTCGTGGTTGAACCACTTCCGAAGCTCGTTGCTCGGCGCAATATCCCGGAGCCAGAGGTCTGCTCGCAAGTTATCCTTACTCATTCCGCGCGGCCAGAGGCGATCAACCAGAACGCGATAGCCGTCGTCAGGCTGTGGCGGCTCGTAGACACGCTTTGTGCGGATGGTAACGCTCATTGTTGGGAGCTACGGAACGTTTCCAGGAGAGCGATGGATGTATTGCAAACCTACAGCAACGGTACTACTTCGCTCCCCGCTCCCACCACGCGACGATGTGTGCGGGCTTGGGAATGAGGCGATTTGCCAGCCGATCGAGTGCTCGCCACAGCCAGTGGGGCAACCATTGGAGCACCACGTGCGTGCGGGCAATGAGCAATGCTTTGTTGCCGAATGTCGTATAGCCGAATCGTCCGTCCCGGAGATACTCCGCCAGCCGATGCTCATCGAAGCTGTTCAAGTGGGCGTGGAGTGGTGTTGGCTGGTTGCAGTGGATGCAGAGCACGTAGCGAATTCGCTCCCGGTATGGGGTCGAAATCACGACGCGCCCACCAGGGCGCACGACCCGCCACATTTCTTCGAGCGTGCGTTCCGGTTCTGGGAGATGCTCGATGACCTCCGAGGCAACAGCGCAGTCGAACGTCGCATCAGCAAATGGGAGTCGCTCGCCACTGGCGACGACGGCAACATGACGCTCATCGGGCGTCTCCGCTAGGGCGCGCTGCGGGTTCGTGCGGCCAAGGTCAGTCGAACATACTGCCACACCACGCCGAACCAGCGCACGTGCAAGCCAGCCATTGCCGCAGCCGACATCGAGCACAAGCCTTGCCTGTGCTGGGATTGTGCGCAGGATCGTTTCTCGTAGCCGTCGCTCGTCGTGTGCGGTGGCAGCGTCCCGCTCTTCCCAGTAGTCGAAGAGCTCTGCGTCGCGCTGGTAGTGCGCGATAAAATGCCGCATTGCTTGGTTCTGATGTGTTGGCAGTAGCACGGGAATTTCTCCCTCGCACGGGAAGGTCTCTCCACGTTCGGTTCGAAGCGTACCGTCCGAGTGCCAGCGGAGAGGCTCGCGCGTGTCAGGGCTGATGAGCCGATCCCGGAGCGGATGTGTCTTCCAGCGCATCAGTAGCCAATCCGAAGTTGCACCCACCACCACCAGCGCTCCATCGGCGCATTGCCGCCTGTGCGGAGCAGATATTCCGCGCGGAGGTCGAAAAAGACATTCGGGACTGGCTCCAGCGACACCCACGCCTGCATGCGACGCGTATGGCTGACGTTCCCACGCAGAAAGCGGTTCCCCACCGCAAATGGTTCTGGCAGAACGTCGCCATCGCCATCGTTGGCGTCGCCGCCGACGTTCCCCACAGGGACGGCGATCGTCGTTCCTGGGAGCAGGGCAGTTCGGACATGACCAGTGCTATCGAGCCAATTTTCTCCCCAGCGGATGTAGTCAGCACGCAGTGCAAGTCGCATTCGAGGTGCAAACAGCAGTGTTACCCCCAGCGTCCAGCGGTCGCTGTTCGGTTGCTGGAGTGCGCCGAGTACCTCCCCCTGCGAGGTCCAGGAGTTGACAATTGTCCGATGCGAATACACGAATGGGTTGATCCGCACATACTCCGCAGTAGCGATGATCGGGATGTCCGCCACGCGGAGAAGGTGAACACCGCCGACTTGCCAGGCGTACTTGTTGTTGTTGCCGCGCCAACTGGTGTCAGCAAGGGTTGAAAAGCCGATGTCGTCGGCAAGTAATGTTCCGTAGAGGAGTGTTCCATCCAGCGGCCGCCAGCCGATCTCAGCAGCCAGGAGTGAGTTGTCGCGCTCATTGCGCTCTCGGCTGAGCATGCCGCTGGAAACGTAGAATCCCAGTGGGTTCAGGTACGCAAGATCAATTCCGCGGCCGGAATAGACGATTGCGTCGGAGATCGCCAGTGAGAGCTGTGGCGAGGGATCAACTTGCAACCGATGCGCTGCGATGAATTTTGTCGGCACATCCTGTCCGCTGGCGTCGCTGCCGATGGCGGAAGCATGGAGGTAGCTAAAGCGGAGCGCACCGTAGTGGAGATCGAGGAGCAAGTGGTCCAGTGGCGGTGAGGGTACCGACAGCAGCAATCCGCCGCCGAAGGGGGAGTAACCCCAGCCGACGACGTCGCGTCCGAGGCGAATGCGACCGAGCGCTCCCTCGTACTGCACCGTACCGAGCGCACGGTCGTAGAAGCGGCGATCATCGAGGAACAGTCGCCGTGAGCGCGCCATGTCGGGGTCGGTAGCTGCGATGCGCTCTGGGATGCCTCGCATGAGTGCGCCGTTGGCTAAATCGAGCAGGAAGCTCCAGTGGGTGGCAATCTGCCCAAGAGCGCGCATGCTCAATCGCCCTGTTGCTATAGCGTCGCTCCCATCCCACTCGAGCATGCCGCCGCGCGCAGATGCTGATGCATCAATCCGCAGTGCCAGAACGCTATCGCGAACGCTGGCAATCGCACGGCGCCCTGCATGCAGGGGTAGAAGCTCCCACGCCTGCTCGAGTGTATCCGCCAGCGGCCAGTAGTATGACGCCAGGTAGCGTTGGAACGTATCCTGAGCCATGCCCTGCGGCAAAAGGTCGCCAAGCCGTGGTGGGAGAATGCTCCCGCTGCCGACGCTACGCTGGCCACGGAGGATCTCAATGCTGAGCAGGTCGCCGCTGGTCGGTTCACTTGACATGTCAGCATTCTGTGACCAGCATTGCACCAAGCCAAGCACTGCGATGAGCAACGCGACTGCGCGGTTGCTATTCGGCATAGCGGCGGAATGCGATGATCGCGTTGTGTCCACCAAAACCGAAGGTGTTACTCAAGGCAACCTCGATTGGGCGCAGGCGTGCGCCGCGCTCGGTCAAGTCGAGTCGGGGATCAATTTCCGGATCGCGCTCGGTGATGTTGATCGTTGGGGGAACTGTTTGGTGGACGATCGCCAGCACAGTAGCGATTGCTTCGATGGCGCCAGCAGCACCGAGCAAGTGGCCGGTCATGGATTTGGTTGCGCTTACGCTCAAGCGTTCGACGTGGTCACCGAAAAAGTCCACGATCGCGCGCGCTTCGGCAGGATCGCCGACCGGTGTGGATGTAGCGTGGAGATTGATGTAGTCCACTTGGTGCGGCTCCAGTCCCGCTTCCCGCAGGCATTCCGACAGTGCGAGCTTGATGCCGATGCCTTCGGGATGACCAGCGGTGATGTGGTAGGCGTCAGCGGTTGCGCCAGCGCCGACGATTTCCGCGTAAATGCGTGCTCCACGCGCGCGGGCATGCTCGAGTTCTTCCAGCAGGAGTGCGCCTGCACCCTCGCCAAGCACGAAGCCGTCGCGGTCGCGGTCGAAGGGCCGCGAAGCTGTCTCGGGGGAATCGTTCCGTTCCGAGAGCGCCTTCATCGCGCTGAAGCCGCCGACTGCCGATGGTGCAATGGATGCTTCCGAACCGCCGGCGACAATTGCATCAGCCTTGCCAAGCCGAATGTAGTTGAATGCCTCGATGATGCTGTGCGACGATGACGCACACGCAGACACTGCGCAGAAGTTCGGTCCACGAAACCCATACCGGATCGAAATAAGCCCAGCAGCCATATCGCTGATCATCTTCGGGATGAACAGTGGGCTAAAGCGCGGAGTCCCGTCGCCGCGGTAGTAGCCGCCGATTTGCTCTTCGAGTGTGACCAGCCCTCCAATCCCCGAGGACCAGATGACGCCGATGCGGTCGCGCTCGATGTGGTCTGCGTCCAACTTCGCGTCGGTGATGCACTCGTGTGCAGCGGCCAGCGCGTAGTGGCAGAATGGATCGGTGCGCCCGACCTCGCGGCGATCCATTACGCTGAGCGGATCAAAGCCTTTGACCTCGCACGCAAAGCGGGTGCGAAACTTCGATGCGTCGAAGCGTGTGATTGGACCGGCGCCACTTCTGCCGCTCCGCAATCCCTCCCAGTACTCAGGGACCGAATTGCCAATCGGGGTGAGCGCCCCAAGACCAGTGATAACAACGCGTCGGAGACGTTCCATAACATGTGCCGAAGGTAGAACAAACTTGCAAGAATACAAAACAGCTTGCGCAGTGCACGGTCCGCGTGAGCATCACTCTTGAGCTTGAGCCAGACGTGCCAGCGCTCCGCTACCGGCTCCGCACCGTGAACAACAGCAGCAGCGTCGTCGCAACGGAAGCGACGACGATGACTGGCTCGAGCAGATCATCCCAGAGCGAACGTGGCAGTGGGGGCACTGGTGCAGCGGTCAGTTCTGAGCGAGGAAGCTCTGCAAGTGCAATGTCCGCGCGTGCCAGCACGTCCCGCCATTCCACTGCGATCGTGTGCGTGCTATCGAATGCAAGAAGTCGAAGTTCAACGCGGGCTGTCCGCTCGATCGAATCGCGCGATGGCGCGTAAAGCCCGTAGCGCACCGCTCCATCGGCAATGGCAAGCGTGCAGGAAGCGCTTGCCCGGACGGCGATCCCGCGCCCGGTGAGCTTTTCGACGACAAGCCACCGTAGTGCAGATTCCATCGGCACAACAGCGACGGAGTCGCAACTCGAAATACTCCCGACCTGCCTAACCGCAGCCGATGTGAGCGAGTCGAGGATGGAAAAGTTCGTTCGCACCTGGGCCGAAAGGAGCTGCGGCTGCACAGCGCTGACAGCCAGTGCGGAGAGCATTGCACCCACGATTTGCAGCCTGTTCGGCATGCTATCGCTCCGTCGGTTGGGCTATGCGTGCGTGCAGCGGACCCCGAAGGCCGCTATAGCCCGTCAGTTCGGCATCAATTGTGCCGATGGGAATTCGTGTGCTAACCTTGACGGGAATTTTGCGCTCGTCGTCGCTGAGCCAAATCAAAATCCGCCCTTCGCTCTTGAAGAGTCCGCCTTCTTTGATGAGCGGCTCGATGACGATGCACCGGAACCTTCCCGCCTCGACTTCGATGGTTTGGCGGCCCAGGATACGTACACCGAGATCATGCGTCTGGCGATCGAAAAAGTTCTGCAGTTGGATGATGCTCCCTTTCGAGTACGCGCCGAGGTTGAGCGTGCGAACGTAGTAGAACGCCGAGACGATGTCGTGTACGTAGGGCGGAACGTCGAAGGTGCCTTCGGTTGTGATCGCTTTGCGGTTGCGTTGGTCGAATCGGGCGTGGAAATCGCGCTGGAAATTTCCTTCGCGAATGTGCTGCTCGAATTCCCAGGGGAAAATGCCCGCAACGTCCAAAATCGTGCGGTAGCGATCGCGCACACGGTAGAGCCAGTCGAGCGCTTCGAGGGAGCGCACTTCGAAGTTGATGTCGTAGCACGGGCGCCCTTCGTGCTGAACCGGTTCGGGGGCGATCTGGAAATACGCACGCCCAGCAGTGATGAACTTGTAGCCGACGCGATACTCGAGCCGCTCCCCAAGCCCGAAGGCTTCGTTCGGCACGTAGCGGAATTCATCGCGAGCTGTTGTTGCTCCAGCAACCAGGAGTACCAGCGCGGCAACGTGTGTTTTCATTGCACCCACTCGGGAAAATTGTTTCGCACCAAGATGCGACATTTACACCAGCATTGCGCTTGCAAGCCACCACAGCGGCAGCGTCAGACCGCTTGCGAGTGTCGTCAGCGCAATCGCGGCTGCTACCTGTTCGGTCGCAAGACCGAATCGCTCGGCAACAACGAGCACGAGCATCATCGTTGGCATTGCTGCTTCGAGGATGGTCGCTTGCAGGGTCGCACCGCTGATACCGACTGCTATGGCGAGACCGAGCGCTACAGCCGGTGCAACGATGAGCTTCAGTGCAGCAACCGGCAGAAGCATCCGCCACTGGCGAAGATACTCCCATCGGAGCGAAAGCCCAAGCACAAACATCATCAGCGGGATGACTGCGCGTGCTCCGAACGCGAGGATGCTATCTGCCAGTGGACTGAGCGGTGCTCCGCTGTACCGCCAAAGCAGACCGGCAATGGCTGCCCACAGCGGCGGCAGCAACACTACCCGCTGCCAAACCAGCCCGTGGGATGATTCGGAAGTTTGGGCGAGCGCAACTGCCACCCCGAGCGTCCAGAGCAGCGGTGTCGAGGCAGCAAAGTCGAACAGCACGGCAACGAACACCTGCTCCGGACCGAGTGTCGCCGTCAGAACCGGGATGCCAAGGTATGTGACGTTTCCCCACGCTGCGGCCAGCAGCAGTGCAGCACGACTTCGGGAATCAAGATTTGCGCGATGCCGCAGCCAGAACGCCGCAACAGCGAGCACACACCCGATCGTCAACGACGCAACCAGTGGCACTTGCCAGAGGGCACTGTCAACAGGTGCGTTAGCCATTGAACGGAACGTAAGCAGAGGAAGGAATGCAACGAAAACGAGCTCTGCTACACGGCGTCGGATGTGATCGGGCGATGGAAGCCACCCTACCCATCGCCAGGCAATGCCAAGCCCGACACATCCAACAGCAGCGAGGTTATCCATCGAGAAGGGTGCAATCGAGCAGCATCAGGTGAAGATGTCGGGCTGGTCGTCCTCGTCTTCGTCGCTGAAGTAGTAGGACTCGCTGTCGTATTCGGGCCAGATGTCCTCGATGCTCTCGTAGAGGACGTCGCTATCTTCCAGCTCCATCAAGTTGTCGAGCACCTGCTGTGGAGCGCCGGTACGGTTGGCATAATCGAGCAGCTCTTCCTTCGTTGCTGGCCAAGGAGCATCTTCCAGGTACTTTGCCAGTTCAGGAGTCCAGAACATAGCACCTCCAAGTGGCAGTGGAACTGTGCAATGGGGCGCGAAAATAGCAGTGCGGAGCCGAAAACGGACGCAGACGTGCACTATTGTATCGAAGCGTTGCGCGACACAGGCGCATCGGAAAACACCAGGACGCTCCCTTCGTGGACATCGAGTTCGACCAGGCGGTCGCGTGCTTGATTGCGGGCACCTTCGCGGCTACCGAGTTCGAGGATTTCGTCGTGGAGTTCCCAAACCAGACCACGGGTCGTCAGCCGCACCCGCGGCTGTGGAATGAGCGAGATCATCTCCCCTGGCGAGGTCGGGAGTGCGAGCGACGAAAACACCGCACGCCCAATGCGTCCACTATCGAACACTTCCAATGTCGCACGCTTGCTGTAGCGCAAGAACACACTCCAGTTGTTGAGCGTGTGTTCGAGCTCGCCACCGTTCATGCCAACGACGATGAATTCCGTGATGCCACGATCGAGGCCGAGTCGGAGTGCTTTTTCGAAGTCGGTCGAATCTTGATCGGGAACGTGGATAATTTCCGACGATGGAAATGCAGCGTCGGGATTCGGGATGCGACGCAGTGAATCAAGATCGCCGACGATGACGTGTGGAACAATCCCACGCTCGAGAAGCTGCCAGGCAGAGCCATCGGCTGCGAGGACGGTATCGTAGCAGAGCCGGGCAAGATCAGCCGGCGGCGGGATGATTCCACTCAAACTCACAAGTGCACGCATGGGAAGCTTCGATCCTTGCAAATCCGAGTCTATAGACGCTGTCGGCTGGGTGATGGTGTGTGCTGCTAATTTTGCTTGGAGCTGGTTGAGCAATCGAGCACATGGAACCGACACTGGCAATCTACCGTGCAGACCGTTTGGTGGTGGGCGCTCTTGTCCGCGCTGGGAGCAAGGGAGCGCGGCTCGATGCTCTCGGGATGGTCCGCTCACAGGAGCAAGAGCGTGACGCACTCGAGCAACTCAAAGCCCAGCTGCATTGGGGTGCAGAGCCGATCCGCCTTGCCCTTGTGCTCGATAGCAGCGATGCCGCAGTGGCAGCATTTCCGCTGGAGGAAACACCAAGTGAGCCGGTTGTCCGCGAACAAGCGGAGCTGGAAATTGTTCAACAGTTCCTCTCCACACCGAGCGACGGCTACACAGCAGAGATCTACCGCACCTGCCCGGATATCGAAGGGCGAACGATGGGCTGTGGCGTCTTTGTCCTAGCGGGGCAGCGTGCGATCGCTGCAGAGGTCGAAGAAATCTTCGGTATTCGTCCGCAGGTGACGGTTGCTGCGTTAGGAGTTGCAGCAGCATTTGCGTACAACTACCCGGAGCAGCGTGCCCAGCGCGCAGCACTCGTGACGATCGGAATGCGATCAGTTGATCTTGCTATCGTGCGGGAGGGTCAGCTCCAGTGGTGGGGATGGCAGCATCCTGTGACAGGGTCGCATGTGATGGCCGTCCAGCAGTTGGTGCGGGAGGCGATACTACACTGCGGCGATATTTCCATGCTTGTTCTTGCCGGTAGCGGTGCGCAGCGTACCCTTGTTGAGCAACTTGTGCTGGCCTACGATGGTCGCTTTCCTCATTCGGTGGGTGTGCTCGATGGCTTCCGCTTGCTCGAATGCGGTTTGCCGGATGCCCTTTGCACTGCGGCTGGGCCTTTAGGGCATCTGTTCGCTCCAGCAATTGGTGGAGCACTTCTGGAGCAGTACATCGAACCTGCCTGGCGCTTCCATGTGCCTTCGAATGCCGAGATGCCACTCCAGCAGTAGGCGGTGCCTTACGGTGTCAGTTGAATTTGCTGGCGGTACGACTCGACGGTGAATATCGGCAGTCGCTCCACTAACGAGCCATGCCCAAACCTGCGCAGCACGAACGGCGGAAACTGGCGGAAGAGAATCCGCACCGATACCTCGAGCTGGCTGGCGTTCTGCAGTACCGAGGTGGGGAGAACATACCGTGCGTAGCGTGCTTCGTGGGGTGGGATCGTACGGTTGACGACGGCGTCTGCATCGAAGAAAAAGTCAATCGGCCTGCCGAGACGGTAGGCAATGCCGTTGAACAGTACCAGCGCAGTATCGGGAGGAAGCAACCCGCGCTCGACGTATTCGCTGCCCGTTGTCCGAAGATCTCCGTTGGGGTCGAGCAAGCCGCTGGCGTAGAGCGTATCGCCGCGTTCATTGGTGGCGATGAATTCCACCCACAGTTGACGTTCGAAGATCGTGCCACTGGGGATGCTGTGTCCAACAGTTTGGTTGAAGATCATGATCGAGATCGGCAGGGGTTGGCTGCGCGGCGCTGTCTGCGGAATGTTCCATTGCACGTTCAGCGCATAGTTGAGGGCGTGTTGAATCAGCGGTATCAGGGTATCGCGACCGGGGAAATCGGTCAGCGCAACGCTAATGCCTTCCATGATGTGCGAATGCCGCTTCCGGATGGGACCGCCGGCCGCGGCTGGCTCGTAGGTCCACTTCATGTGGCAGGCTTGGCAGGTGAGGTTCCGCACAGGATAGGTGCTGTTTTTCCACTCGGTGAACGTTTGCTCGACGCGGAAGCCGCGTGGATTGACCACGTCGTGGCAGCCTGCGCAGACGTCGCTTTGCTCGAAGCGTGGGTCATACACCGAGCCGTGGAAATCGTTCGGAACTGGGTCAATGATGCTGCCGCTCATGACACCATCGAGACGGAAGCGCTGGATGCCGTGGCCCGGAACCTGCTCGGTTGCTACGTGGCAGGTAACGCACGTGACGCCACCGCGAGAGTGCGGCGATAGCTCGCCACGCACGATACCGGTCGGCGCTTCGCCCAGCAGAGTTGCAGCCGGTGAGTGGCAAGCGATGCAGAACTGCCCGAGTCGTCCGCCGGTAAGCTGTTGGCCTTGCTCGTTCATTGCGTGGAACATCGGATCCACCACCGAATAGGCGTGCATGGAGATTGACCATTCGCGGTAGTGGTCCGGGTGGCAGGGCTGGCACCGTTCCGGCGGGATGAACACCTGCCGCCAGATCGCTGCTGAGTCAACAGTCGGTGTGCTGACCGGCGAGCTTGGCTCTCGGCAGCTGAGCAGAAGGAATGCGAATGCAATCGGAACGGCGGCAATGCGCACAGGCGCTCAACGCAGAGTAATCGTACATCGAATGCTGTGCAAACTAACACAGCACGCCGAAACTTTGTTTCACTGCCGCGCTCGTTCGGCAAGTTCTGCGAGCACACGGAACGCTTGGAGCGGGGTCATGCGTTCCAGATCGAGCATCCGAAGTTGCTCGCGGATTGGATCGGGAGCGGCCTCGAAGATGGACAGCTGCACCGTCTGTTCCGCTGCGATGCGAAGCGGCTCTGGAGCCGATGGGCTGGTGCGTTCGAGCTGCGACAGGATGGTGCGCGCCCGTTCAACGATTGCGTTGGGCATTCCAGCCATCTGCGCAACGTGGATTCCGAACGAATGGTCGCTTGTGCCACGGACGATGCGGTGCGGAAAAAGGAGCGTCGAACCAACCTCCATGACCTCGGCTTGGTAGCAGACGATCCCCGGATAGCGCTCGGCAAGTTCGGTCAGTTCGCGGTAGTGGGTCGCAAAGAGCGTCTTTGCACCGATCTGGTGGTAAAGGTACTCGACGATTGCCCAGGCGATGGCAATTCCTTCGCGTGTTGCAGTACCGCGCCCGACTTCGTCGAGCAAAATGAGGCTCTCGCGCGTGGCGTTGTTGACAATTGTTGCTGCTTCCTGCATCTCAACCAGGAACGTGCTTTCGCCAGCGCCGAGGTTGTCTTGCGCACCAACTCGTGTGAAGATGCGGTCCACAAGCGCAATCTCTGCACGCTCAGCAGGGACGAAGGAACCGGCATGGGCCATCAAGACGATCAGCCCGACCTGGCGCAAGTAGCAGGATTTCCCAGCCATGTTCGGACCGGTGATGATGTGGATGCGTTCCTCCGGGGTGCCAAGCAGCGTTGAGTTCGGCTGGAAGTGCTGGCCCGGCGGCAGGAATGCCTCGACGACAGGGTGGCGCCCGGCTTCGATACGCACAATGCCATCGGTGCGAAGAAAGGGGCGGACGTAGCCGCGTTCGACGGCAATTGTTGCCAATGATTGGAAGACATCCAGTCGAGCCAGCTGGCGGGCCAGTTCCTGCAGATCGGCTGCGTGCTCTGCAATTTCAGCACGAAGCTCAGCAAAGAGCTGTTGCTCGAGTGTCTGCACTTGATCGGCAGCTGAAGCAATGCGCGTGGCGAGCTCATCAAGCTCCCCGGTGGTGTAGCGCTCTGCGTTGGTGAGTGTCTGCTTGCGGATGAAGCTGTCGGGTACCTTCGCGCGATGGGCGTTGGTGACTTCGATGTAGTAGCCGAACACGTTGTTGAAGCCAAGCTTGAGCGAGCCGATCCCGGTTTGCTGGCGGAGCTGCTCCTGGTAGCGGGCCAGCCATTCCTTCCCGTGGTAGAGAGCCTCGAGTGCTGCATCGAGCTGTGGGCTGTAACCGGGACGGAAGACGCCGCCACTGCCGAGCTGTGCGCTCGGCTGGTCGACGAGTGCGCGCTCGACCCGCTCACGCAAGTATTCCATCGGCGGAAGGCTCTCCAGCAGCGTGCGGAGCGGGCCGGAGTCCAGGTGCACTGCCAGACGCGCCAGGAGTGGCACTTGCCCGAGCACCGTTGTCAGACTCCGCACCTCGCGCGGGGTGGCGCGGGCGGTGCAGATTTTCGTTACCAATCGTTCGACGTCCCCGATAGGTTCGAGCAGTGTCCGCACGCGGTGGCGTAGCTCTTCGTGGCGGTAGAGTTGCTCGACGGCATCCAAACGTTCGGTGATCGCGTCCATGCGTCGAAGGGGGACGAGCAGCCACTGTTTGAGCAGTCGCGCACCCATCGGGGTGAGCGTCCGATCGAGGACGGCAATGAGCGAAAAGCGTCCATCGCCTGAGGGCAGAAGGTCCAGGTTGCGTCGTGTGCCCGCATCGAGCAGCATGACGTCGCGGTCCTGCCATCGTCGCAGCGAGCGGATGTGCTGGGTATTCCCGAGCTGGGCGTCGCTGATGTAGCGGAAGAGCGCGCCAGCGGCTGCAATCCCGGCATCGAGCTCCTCGACGCCGAAGCCTTTGAGCGAGTGCGTCCCGAAATGCTCTGTAAGCACGTGGCGGGCATCGTCGGCGTCAAAGTGCCACGGCTCCAGCCGCGTGATGACTGCTGCAAGTGCACGCTGGGCATGCGCACGTTGGAAGTGCTCTGCTTGTGGCTTGGGAACGAGCACCTCCGCTACGGCGAGCGTTTCAAGTGCGGTGAGTGCTTCGTTCCAGCTCATCTGCCCGACGACAAATTCGCCGGTCGAAACGTCTGCGTAGGCAAGCCCGACCATTTCGCCGATCGAAACGAGTGCAGCGACGTAGCGGTTCGTTCCAGCCTCGAGCACCTTGTCGTAGAGCGCCACTCCCGGGGTGACAATCTCGACAATGCCTCGTTTGACTAAACCACGCGCCTGCTTGGGATCTTCGAGTTGCTCGCAGACTGCGACCCGATAGCCAGCCGCGACGAGTTTGGGCAGGTACGTATCGAGTTGGTGGTGCGGGAAGCCCGCCAGCGGGACATCGCCAGCAGCGCCGTTGTTGCGCTTGGTCAAGACGATGCCGCACACTTTCGCGGTGACGATTGCATCATCGCCGAACGTTTCGAAAAAATCCCCCATGCGGAACAGCACGATTGCATCGGCATGCTGCCGCTTGATAGCCTCGTACTGCCGCATCAGCGGCGTTTGTGCAGTCGTGGCAGGCATAGGGGTTCGAAATTACTGCAGCCACTCGAACGAAGCGCGGATTTGCGCAAGGCTGTATCCAGCGCCGAGTGCGCAGAGGAGCTTGATGCGCGCTTTCTGTCCGTTGAGAAAGTCGGCAAAGATGACGCCTGCTTCGTGGAGGTGCTTGCCAGCGCCTTCGTAGGCGTAGATGTGTTCGGTGCGCCCGACGGGGCATCGCGAGACTAAGACGATGGGGATTCCACGTTCGATCGCCTCGAGTGTGGCGTAGTACACCGGTGGGGGAACGTTCCCAACGCCCATTGCCTCGATGACCAGACCTTCGGCACCGCGCTCGAGTGCAGCGCGGATGATCCAGCCATCCATTCCGGCGTAGCACTTTACCAGCGGGACGAATGCTGGGATGCGCACTGTTGGGAACGTCTCCCGATGGACGGGCGCACGGTATCGGACGGGCTTGCCATTCGAGACACGTCCGAGCGGTCCGAAATCGAGGCTGCGGAACGTGTTGACTTCCTCGGTGTCGGTCTTTGTGACCTCTGAGGCTGCGTTGATAACGCCCGCCATTGCGACGAGCGTCCCCATGTCGCGGAACTGAGGGCTTGCTGCAATCGCGACACCATCGCGCAGGTTCCGCGGCCCGTCCCAATCCGGCTCGCTCGAATTTCGCATTGCCCCAACAACAACGACAGGTTTGGAGCTTGCCACCGTGCAATCGAGCAAGAATGCGGTTTCCTCGAGTGTGTCGGTGCCGTGTGTGACGACAACACCAGCGATGTCGTCCCGCTTGAGCAAGCGCTGAGCAATCTGCGACACCTCGAACATTCGCTCCGGCGTCATGTGTGGGCCGGGGAACTTGCCGTATTCGATCGCCTCGATCGCTGCGATGGAGCGGATGTCTGGAACTGCATCGAGAATGTCTTCGGCGTTGAGCGACGGGACCACACCTCCGAACGCCTCCGACAGCGAGGACGCAATCGTCCCGCCGGTGAAAATGATGGCAATGCGTGGTAGCATTGGAAATTCAGCAGAAAGGGTTCATTAGCGGATGACCGGAAAGGCAATGCTCTGGCGCTTATCGCCGGCTGTAACGGTGCAAACGTAGAACCCCGGCGCAAGACTCTCGGCTGCAAGCGTGACCGATGGGGTTACTGCATTGCCGTGGAGGAGAACGCGCCCGAGTACGTCCGCGATCGTCCACGACCAGCCAGATGATGGAGCGCTGTCGCCGCTCAGCGTTATCGTGAACGCATCGCCACTGACTGGCTGAGGAATGATTTGCAGCTGCATGCTGTGTCGGTCGTCGGATGCGGTGCTCGTCGGTCGCTGTCCGATGCGGAAGTACACTGGCACGATTGCATTTGCGATGAGGGGTTGTGGTGTGCTGGCGGCGTGAATCTTCGTTTGATCGAGTGCAACAGTCCCGATGCCGCTGGCATTGCCAACGACCGTCGTGAATGCAAGGCGTCCATCATCGCCGCGATAGCTGGGGAAGCCGAGCTGACTGTTCAGTGCGAGCTGCCCGATGTTCTGACGGAAGAGGTCTGCAGCCATGACGGCGTAGCGGTCACTGGTCGCATCGTAGAGGTCGTAGGCAATCACCGATGGGGAATTCTTTGCGTAGACAGGATTGCCGATATGGATTCCGATGGGCTGGACGGGGAGCACGCGCTCGATCAATCCTGCGCCGAAGGTGTTGGCTGCCTTGTCCCACGCTCGAAGTTGGAGAATGTCCCAGTAGGCAAGCGTATCGCCTGTAGCGGTAACCGTGAGGTTGAGTGCATCGAAAAGGAGAGTTTGCCCATCGAGGTTCCATTGCATTGCATCTGCGAATGCAAGCTGGGAGCCAGAGGTATCTCCTGAGTAGTTCGGCGTGTAGAGACGGAACGCGCGCGATGTTTGGCTGTCGGCGTCATAGATGTAAATCACCGGCTCATAGGCGATCGTGGTTGCAGCGATTCGTTTCCCATCGGGTGAGATCGCAACGCTTCGCCAGATCGGGGTGGCCTCAAGGACAGTTTCCTGGATTGATTGGGATGTGAGCAGACACGCGCGGAAGGTATTATCGCTTGCAACGAACAGGCAGACGCTCCCATCGTCGGTTACCGATGGTCGGGAAAAAATCCCAACCTGCGTGGAGACCTGGCGCGGTGTGCTTGGGTTGTTGGCGTCATCGAATACGTAGAGCGCACCAGTGGTAGGTGAATAGACCAGCAGGCGATCGCTACCCGGGACCGGCTGGTAATCGCGCGGGCTGGAGCCGCTGCCGCCACCATCGGTGATGCCGACAGCATCGAAGGCTTGAGCTGCTGCTGTTGCTTCTGCCCCGTCGCCGTAGAGATCGCGCGCAGCCTGGATGATTGCCCGCCGCAAGTCGAGGAATTGGGAATTGCGGCGGAGGTAGGTTGTCAGTGCGCGGTAGTAGATGCGCTCGGTTTTCTCGCGCCCGATTTGCTGCGCGATGAGGTAGCACGCGTGGTTGGGGATACCGCTATTGATGTGAACGCCGCCGTTGTCGCCGTCGGGGGTTTCGGGGAGTTGCTGGTATTCGCTCATGTGCCGCGGCTGCCAGCCTGGATCACGAGGGCTATTGCCACCGTTGTGGGGGTCAATGAAACTGCGTAGTGCCCCAGACGGAAAGTACGTTGGATTGACGACATCCTCCCCAACAAGCCAATCATCCCGATCAACCATCATCGCGAAAACATCCGCCATGGATTCATTGATGGCACCCGATTGGCTCAGGTACTGCAGGTTTGCGGTATGCTCGATGACGCCGTGGGACAGTTCGTGAGCAGCGACATCGAGGCCGCGTGCAAGGGGGCGAAACGCAACGTTCCCATCGCCATAGGCCATGACCTTGCCGTTCCAATAGGCATTATCCATTGGGCGACCGTTATTGGTAACGTGGATGACGCTGAAGATTGTCCCCCCGCTTCCATCGAGAGAATTCCGCCCGTGTGTGGTGCGGTAGTACTCGTAGGCGATGCCTGCATTGACATGCGCAGAGACAGCTGTTGGGTCGCTCCAGGTATTTGTCGGTGATGTAATGTGCGTGATGTTTTCGAGATCGGTATTGTTCGCTGATACCGTCAGCAGTGCACCTACAGGACGGTCAGGCAGTTGCGACTGTTGCGGGTTGTACATCGGTCGCGAGGCATCGAGCAGGTAATAGGTTCCGCGGAGTTGGTAGGTGTTGATGGTGCGTTGCTGGCCGAGCAGATCGGTTGCTTGGGCGGTGGCGGGACCATCGCGGTGCGTGTTGTCGTAGGCGAACAAGACAGTGCCATGTGTGCTTTCAACGAAGACTTCCCAGCGATGGAGCGCATCTGGATATGCCGTCACATGCCAACACGAGTGGAGACGCCACGGCGGAGTTCGCTCGGGGAAGAGTACACGCTCGGCATCCCACGAGTGCTGGGTTCCGCGTAGTTCGAGGTGTGTTGCAAGGTACCGTGCGGCGATTGCACGCGCGCTGTCTGCGTCGATTGCATCCTCGAGCAGCAGGGGGTGATCTGGTTGGAAGACGGTACCATGCATGAGCTGGGCAAGGCCAGTGCGGTCGAAGTGAAGGCGTATCTCACTTCCCCAGATGGGGATGCTGGAGATTGTCTGCTGGAGCACAGTGTGTGTCATTCCCAGTTCGTCTTGCCACTGACGTTCCAGCACGAGCTGCGGCGAGGGGATGCCTACTTTTTCCAACAGTGCTGTTCCCAACGCTACTGCTATTGTGCCGCGCTGTTGCTGTGGCGTTGCTTTTGGCTGGATCGCTGCCAGAAAGGTACGATCGGCGTAAATCGTTCGTCCGCCAGCATCACCAGGCGTGATGGTTATCCCTTGCTGCTGCGCCTGCGT
>BEHW01000021.1 GCA_002898675.1 bacterium HR20 | reverse complement strand
TAATCAACGACAAGCAGTTTCCCCAGTTAGTCGAGATCGCTATAGAATGCTCGGCCACGGTTTGATTTAGTGAGTTCCTCGACGAAGCTTCGCGAGTACGGGTCGCTGGCGATCATGAAGGTGCTGATCGTGATGCCATCGCGGCGGCAGGCGACTGCTTCGTCGAGTGTTTTGTTGACGATGCGTGGATCGAGCCCAAACGGGTTCTTGTAGAGCCTGCCGCTTTCGTCGAAGATTGCTGATGGCTTGCCATCGGTGATCAGGAAAATTTGCTTGTTGGCGCTCCGTGCGCGGCGGAGCAGCTGCCGGCTCAAGCGCAGCGCATCGCGTGTGTTCGTATGGAACGGACCGACGCTGACGAACGGAACCAACCGCCGCTCGATGCGGCGCGCCTCATCGCCGAAGACGATGACCTCCAGCTGGTCTTTGGGGTACTTCGTGGCGATAAGTTCAATGAGCGCAAGCGCAACTTGTTTTGCAGGCGTGATGCGGTCCTCGCCGTAGAGCACCATCGAGTGGGAGATGTCAATTGCAAGCACTGTTGCACAGGAGGTCGCGTGCTCGGTTTCGTGGACGCTGATGTCTTCCTCGTGGAGGGGAAAGCGCTCGAGCGTGCTATCGCGGAGGAGGACGTTATGGAACGTTTCACCAAGGTCAATGAGCGTCGTCGAGTCGCCGAAAATGTAGGGGCGCGTTTCAGGAAGTGGTTCGCTCCCTTCGCCGCTGTGCGGGACTTCGTGGTTGCCCAGTTCCCCTTTCTTGAGCGAGCGAAAGATTTCGCCGAGTGCGTCGGTGCGGATCAGCCGTTCAGTTTTCGGTGTGGGGCGAAGCTTGCCATCGCGCTCTTCGAGCAGACCTTCGGCGATCAAGAGTTCGATGTAATCATCCATCGTCATATCGCCGAGCACGCCGTAGCGCTCATCGAGCAGCTCGACCAGCCGCAGTGCATCCTCGACATCCATATCCACCTTGAGCAGGACGATGCGAAACAGCTGCAGCAAGCGCTCGAGCGCTTGCTCTGCAGTTTCAGCGCGCTCATGCCAGCGCAAGTAGCGAATCGCAAACATCAGAGCATGTACTTGCTAAGATCAACATCCTGCGTGACGCGGTCGAGTTTAGTGCGAACATACGCAGCGTCAATCGTAAAGCGTCGCTCAGTGAGAGCATCGGGAGCATCGAAGAGAAGCTCATCAAGGAGCGTCGTCAAAATCGTATGCAGCCGCCGCGCACCAATGTTCGACACTGTTTCGTTGACTCTCGCAGCGATGGCGGCAATTTCCGCGATCGCATCGGGCAGAATCTCCAGCTCGACTCCTTCGGTCGCAAGCAGTGCTTGGTACTGCTTGATGAGCGCATTCTCCGGAAGCGTCAGAATCTGCACGAAATCTTGCTCCGAAAGCGAGTGAAGTTCAACACGGATTGGAAATCGCCCTTGCAGCTCAGGAATCAAGTCCGACGGCTTGCTCACATGGAACGCGCCCGAAGCGATAAAGAGCACGTGGTCGGTGCGAAGTGGACCGTACTTTGTGTTGACAGTCGAGCCTTCGACGATCGGGAGCAAATCTCGCTGGACGCCTTCGCGGGAGACATCCGGACCGGCAGACTGCCCACGCGAGGCAATTTTATCAATCTCGTCAATGAAGACGATGCCCATGGTCTCGGCGCGTGCAAGTGCTTCACGGACGACTGCATCCATATCGAGGAGCTTTTCGGCTTCCTCTTGCTCAAACAGCGCACGCGCTTCGGCAACGGTGACTTTGCGTCGCTTGGTCGTTTTGGGTAAGAACTTGCCGAGCATGTCTTGCAGGTTGATGCCGAGATCATCGAGTCCGATGGGGCCCATCACCTGCATCATCGGCATTGAAGGAGCAGCAACCTCGATTTCGATAAGGTGGCTGTCGAGTTCTCCGTTGCTGAGCCGGTAGCGCATCTGTGCTCGCCGTTCAGTGTACGCATCACCGCCTGCAACCGAGCTTAGATCGAACGAGACGCCGCTCGGAGGCGGGGGTACCAAAATGTTCAGCAGACGCTCTTCTGCTGCGGAAGCAGCTTCTCGGCGCTTTTCAGCGGTTTTCTCCTGCCGAACCATCGCAACAGCCGTCTCAGCAAGATCGCGGATCATGCTCTCGACGTCGCGGCCGACATAGCCAACCTCGGTGAATTTCGTTGCCTCGACTTTGACAAACGGCGCGCCCGCCAGCCGTGCAAGTCGGCGTGCGAGCTCGGTCTTCCCAACTCCCGTCGGACCGATCAAGATGATGTTGTTTGGCATGATCTCATCGCGGAGCGGTGGAGGAACTTGCTGCCGACGCCAGCGATTGCGCAGCGCAATCGCCAGTGCACGTTTGGCTTCCTGCTGACCGATGATGTACTTGTCGAGCTCGGCAACGATCTGTCGTGGGGCAAGGATTGATGGCTGCATCGTCATGGCAATTCTTCGATCGTGAAATGGTTGTTGGTGTAGACGCAAATCTCGGCAGCAATCCGGAGCGATTCCTCCACGATCTGCCGGGCATCCAGCGGTGTATGACGAATCAGTGCCCGTGCTGCTGCACGCGCATAGTTCCCGCCAGAGCCGATCGCAACGATGTTATCATCGGGGACGATGACATCGCCATTGCCGCTGATGAGCACCATTTCCGTGCGTGTTGCCGCAACGAGCATCGCCTCCAGCCGCCGCAGGTAGCGATCGGTCCTCCAGGCTTTCGCAAGCTCGACGGCGCTACGAACGAGATTCCCACGGTGCGCACCAAGCTGCTCTTCGAACCGCTCCAAGAGCGTGAATGCATCCGCAGTCGCACCAGCAAAACCTGCGAGGACGGAATCATTGTAGAGACGCCGCACTTTCCGCGCTGTGCTTTTGAGCACGGTCGCCTCTAGCGAAACCTGGCCGTCGCTACCAATGCACGCTCGACCATCGCGGATGACTGCAACAACAGTCGTTCCATGCAGCAAGAGTGAACTCATCGGTTCCATGCACGAAGAAGAACAACAAACACCGGCAGCGAAACAGCAGCCAACGCAGCAAGCAGCAGCCCAGTACGCTGCTGCCCACGCATGAAGGATTCGGCAGAACGCCAGATGAACGAGAGCGTAAAAATCCCAACTGCAGTCACAAGTGCAGGGCGACTCCAAAACACACGCCGACGGAAAAGACCGCTCAGCACAACAAGAAGCGCTCCGCCGCCAACACCGCCGACAAGTGCGATCGGTGCATGGCTAGTTCCAAGTGCGTACGATGCAACACCAGCAACCACAAGGATTGCCGCGTAGCAACGCACAATCCACTGCACAGCTGCAGAACTCATTGGCGCTTTTCCGCAACGATGACACCATCTCGCAAAAAGAGTATCCGATCGGCTGCGGACGCAATCTCTGCGCTATGCGTTGCGACAAGCAATGTAAGCTGATGCTCGCGTCGGAGTGTCGCGATGAGCGATAGCAGCCGCTCGGTATTCTGCGAGTCGAGATTGCCCGTCGGCTCGTCAGCCAGGAGGAGACGCGGTCGGATCACCAGCGCCCGTGCAAGCGCAACACGCTGCTGTTCGCCACCGGAAAGCTCCGCAGGCAGATGCCGAAGACGATGTCCCAACCCAACTGCCTCGAGCATCGCACGTGCAGCATCCTGCGCCTCGTTCCGTCGCTCGCCACGCACGAGGAGCGGTAGCATCACATTTTCGAGTGCAGTGAACTCAGCCAGTAAATGGTGGAACTGGAAGACGAAACCAATCTCGAACGATCGCAGCCGCGTTCGGGCAGATTCATCGAGCCTTGATAGTGCACGCGGCGGTCCCCCATCGAAGCAGTAGTACACCTCCCCTGCATCGGGACTATCGAGTCCGCCGAGCAAATGCAGCAACGTACTTTTGCCCGCCCCGGATGGACCGACGAGCGCGACGTATTCACCACCGCTGATTGCCAACGAGATACCACGGAGCACGATCGTGTCGTTGGTCGAACGCAGCGAGTACGCTTTGTGGAGGTTTTCTGCTGAAAGAATTGTCACGCTCGTCCAAACGTAAATCGAACAAAATTACCGTCGGCTGTGCGATGAATCCTGTTTCGCTGCTTGGGCACTGCATGGAGCTCCTTGGGCAGATCGAGCGCTCGCGCGCTACTCCAGCGGATGTTCTCACCAGCAGCTACACGCGTGCTCGCAAGTATCTCGGCGCCAAAGAACGCCGTGCACTGTCGGAAATTGTCTTCGCAACGCTGCGCACCAAAAACGCTGCCGAGCATCTTACCCGCACGTACTTCGACGAAAGCGACCTTCCGCAACCATCCCAAGCGTTGGCAGCACTGATGCGTGCAATCGCCGCTATTGCGCCAGCGTGGGCATCGTTAACCACGCAAGAAGTACTCGAGCCAGCCGCAGGTACCGCAACCGATCCTGACCACGCACTGGCAGCACTCTACGCGCGAACACTCGGAACTGAGCTTCCTGCCGGCTGGGGAGATGCACTGCGGCGTATGCTCCCCAGCCTCGAATGCTCACCATGCAATCGTGCTCAACTTGCGCTGGCTGCGTGCTTGCCGGAATGGATCGTCGAGTCGCTCCGCACAGGCGGGATGCTTGAATCAGAAGTACTTGCACTTGGGCGAGCGCTGCTGCGACCTGCGCCACTGGTCCTCCGCAGCGCAAGCCTCGCGCAAACAAGAGAAGACCTTCTGGAGCAATTCGCCCGCGATGGTATCGCAGCACGTCCGACTCCGCTATCGCCATCGGGAATCGTCATCGAGCAACGGACATACTTGCTCGACCACCCGCTGTATCGCACCGGTGCAATCGAAGTGCAGGACGAAGGCAGCCAGCTCGTTGCATTCGCACTGGCTCCTGAAGAGGACTGGGACATCCTCGATGCGTGCGCTGGTGCCGGCGGAAAGACGTTGCACCTTGCGCAACTCCAACGTGATCGCGGGCACATTATCGCTTCCGATGCTGATCGGCGACGCCTTGAGCAACTCGCACGCCGACTCAAGCGACACCGCTATCGCTCGATACACCTTGCAAACCTCGACGGTCATCGCTCGCTGCAACCCACCCAGTTCGATGCAGTCCTGCTCGACGTTCCCTGCACCGGGAGCGGGACTGTCCGCCGTGCACCGGAAATCAAGTGGCGGATCCACGCGCAGCAGCTTGAACGCATCGTCGCCAAGCAAGAGCGTATCCTCGAGCAGTACCACGCCTACGTCCGCAGTGGCGGAGTGCTGCTCTACGCTACCTGCTCGATCCTTCCGGAGGAGAATCAACGTGTTATCGAGCGGTTTTTGGCACGCCACGCCGAGTTCGAGCCGGATCCACTTGCGCCAGCATTCGAACGGTATGGCATCGCACTTCCGCTCTCGCCCGACCAATGGCAGCTTCAACTGTTGCCACACCGTCACGGCACCGATGGATTCTTCGTTGCACGATTACGACGGCGGTAAACCTGCACTCCGGGCAATGAGCAGGATTCCCCCACCGACGAGGATGCTCCGCACGGTGAATGCAACCAGACCACCGATGAGGGTGTGCTTCCACGTGCAGCCCACCGCAAGGCAGACCATCGCCCCTGCATGGAGCAGCGCGCCCAGATCGAGTTTTGCTGCAATCGAATAGTGCCGAATATCCGCGGTGGCTGGATCGAAGAGTACAGCAAGCGATGGCACAATGCCGATCGGTACCCCACTCCAATGAAGGAGCGTTACTGCAAGTTGCACAAGGCTTACAATCGGAAGTGGGACAACTGCACTGGTTGCTAACGCGCTCAGCGAAACATCTTTCCGAAGCACTCCGCGAATTGTAAGAGCACCGACGACTCCCCAAAGCAGCGCAGTGCCTATCCCACCGACGAAAAACGACGCGGTGAATACCCCAAGTGCGGAAAAGTCCTGCATTGCTGGTGGCTCGTATCCCATTCTGCGTGCAACGAGCGCGTTGAGCTCTGCATACTGCGCGTGCAAGGATGGAACCGACCAACTCAGCCACGCGGACACGACATCGAGCAGTGCGGCAATGAGCACAGCGAGCACAGCAAGCTGCAACTGCTCGATGAACAGCAGCTCGCCAAGTGGAACGATACGCCCTTTGCTCAACTGGCGGAGCCAACCAAGCCATCCGCTACGCTCCATTGGACGCCTCCTGTGGCGGTGCCATAAAGCGCTCGCGATCATACGACTGCCCTTGGAGGAGGTGGTGATAGCTCTCGCACTCGAAAAGAAAACGTTCCCCAACTCCGCGTGCAAAGGGCGAGTCACGCTCCGCCATCCGCTCTGGATGCCACTGAACGGCAATCAGAAATCCGCGCGTGCTCGGATCGGCCCATTCCACTGCTTCGACGATTCCATCAGGGGCACGTGCAGCAAGCGCAAGTCCTTCACCAAGCTGCTCGATTGCTTGATGGTGCGCGCTATTGACCTGACCTTCCCACGTGCGGAGCATGCGTCCCAACATTGTCCCCGCCTCGATGCTCACCGCATGCATGCTATCGCCCTGCGCAGTTTTCCCATGGGGAACATCACTGCCACGTTGATGGGGGATATCCACCACCAGCGTTCCGCCAAGTGCAACGTTGATGAGCTGCGCACCGCGACAGATACCGAGGATCGGCATCGTAGCGGTGCGTGCGATTTCGAAGAGTGCAAGCTCGAAGTCGTCCCGCTCACGCTCGATGCTCTGGCAAAGCTGGCGCATTGCGTCTGCTCCATACAAGGCTGGATCGAGATCCGCACCACCAGTGAAGACGATCCCCGCGCACTCTGCAAGCTCGCTGCGTGCACGGGAAAGATCGTAGCCGTCGCGCGCAAGGTCGAGCACCTCGAGATCTGGGCGAATGCTTTCTAACCACGAGCGATACAAGGCATACTTGGCACTGCCACTGCCTTTTGAGAGTGCAATCTTCATCGGCACCGCTTCCGGAAGTTGAACAACATCACGTCGAGCCACTGCTTGTCTGGAGGCGTCAAACGAAGCGAAATCCGCGCGACGCCGACCTCGCAGCCAGCGCTGCGAAAGTCGGCAGCGTACTGCCGAAGTTTGACGGCATCTTTCTCCGTTGTGAGCACCCACTGCGCACTGGAGCGCTTGGCAGCTGCGATGACGTGCTCGACATCGGCACGAGTGTACCAGTAGTGGTCGCGTTTGCTCAAGAATGCTGCAAGGTGCATATCGCCGGATCGCTCGATTGTGCTTCGAAAACGTTCGGGATGAGCGATACCGCACAGACCAATCACCGGTCCAGTCGGATTGACAGATCTTCCACCGTCGAGCGAGTACCAGCCATCGAGTGCAACCTCTCCGCGGAGGATCAATGCTCCAGCACGAGCAAATGGACGAACGCGTTCTGCTTCGACGCCAACTGCACAGAGCACATTCGCCCGACGCAAGCTTCGTCGTGGCTCACGGAGTGTCCCAAACGGCAGCAGCACGTTCGTCGGGTCGAGCGTTGCACGATCAACCATCGCAACATCTACCTGACGTGCGACCGCGCGGTGCTGGAAACCATCGTCGAGAATGATTACCTCAGCCCCGAAGCGTTCGATGGCAAACAACGCACCCGCATACCGCCGCCGTGCAGCGACGACAATTGCTGCCGGGACGCGCTCGGCGATGAGTGCCGGCTCATCGCCGCTTTCTGTCACCGACGCACGCAGCTGGCGCCCATCGGAGACAACGACGATGCCACGGCTTTTCCGCCGATAGCCTCGACTGATGATCGCAACACGCCAGCCCCACGCAGTGAGCATCTCCGCAATGGCAATAACCATCGGCGTTTTGCCAGTACCACCGGTTGTGATGTTGCCCACGCTCAAGACCGGCACTGGGAGGCTGCGAACGCAAACTCCACGATCGTAGAGCCGATTGCGGAACTGGACGACCGGTGCAAACAACATCGCACTATTCCTCCGGTGCAAAACGCTCTTGGAGTTGGGTGCACAGCGCGAGGATCCCATCATCATCGAGCGCTGGCAAGACAGCAATTGGCTCGGAGAATTCGAGCTCGATCTGTGCAAACGGCAGCGGCAGAAGAAATCGGTCCCACGACCGCTCGAAGCGCCACGCCCACCGGCAACGAACCGTGCACCAATGCAGTGGCACATGCGCATGCTGCGCGCAGAGCACCGCCCCGCGCTTTACCACACCACGGGGGCCACGCGGACCATCGGGCGTGATGAGCACAAGTCTACCGTGCTGGGCAACGGTGATGAGCGCCTCGAGCGATTCTCTCCCACCACGAGAGGACGAACCCCGGACACAGTGATAGCCCCAACGTTCGAGCAATTGCGTCAGACGCTGGCCATCTCGACTGCGACTGACCAACGCCACTGCACCGTGCCCTGCAAAGAATGCCCAGACTGGCAACATTTCCCCATGCCAGAAGGCGACAACACCGCTGGAAGGAATTTCTCCACGCACACGAATGCGCCAGGTTCGCCGGAGCAAGGAAAGCAGACCGATCCCAACGCGCTCGATCATCGCCGACCGACCAATGCAAGCATACGATCGGCAATGCGCTCGCTTGCCCCCCCTTCTCCGAGCGCACGACGCAGCTGGAGCGATGCTTCCCGCTGACAGGCTGCTTCGTCCGGATCAGCCAGGACGCGTTCAACAGTGCGCAGTAGGCGCCCGATTGTACTGCTTGTTTGGATAACTTCCGGAACAACCCGCCGCCCCAGGATGATGTTCGGTAGCGCCACAAACGGTATCGAAACCAGCGCGCGTCCGAGCACATACGTGCCGAACGATGCTCGATACATGGCCACTTGGACGACACCTGCAAGCATCGCTTCGAGCGTAGAAGTCCCAGCCTTGACGACCCCGTAGCTCGATCGAAGAAGGACACGCTGCGCATCAGCGTCGAAGCGAATTCCCGGGGTGGTTCCACCACTTCGCGGAGCGATTGCAACAGTGAATTCGAGCGCCCAATCGCGCTGCCGAAGCGCATCGGCAAGACGAAGCATCACTGGAAGGTTCAATCGCTGCTCGTGCGCGCGGCTCCCAGGCAGCAGTGCAACCTGATGCGTATTTTTTGCCTCGATTGAAGGAGGCGTTGCATAGACAGGGTCGTCCAAGAACGGATGTCCGTGGAACTCTGCCTCGATGCCGAGCCGCTGGAAAAACTCAACTTCAAACGGAAGCACGACGAACAAACGATCAACGGCCTCCGCAAGGCGCCGGGCACGCCATCTGCCCCACGCCCATAGCTGCGGTGCGATGTACCAGAACACCGGTACACCACGACGCCGCACGTGCTCGGCAAGACGCAAATTGAAGCCAGGGTAATCCACCGGCACAAAGAGGTCATAGTCGCGTGCCTGACTATGGCGGAGCGTATGTTCGAATGCATGCCGAAGTCTGCGGTACTGGCGCAGCACCTCCCAGAATCCGTTGACGTTCATTCCGGCGAAGGGAACGATGCTCTCGAGTCCGGCTGCTTGCATCGCAGGCCCGCCAATGCCGAAAAATTCCGCGGTTGGCTCGCGACGTTTGATTGCTTCCATCAATCGTGCAGCGTGGCGATCACCACTTGGTTCTCCCGCAACGATGAAAACCCGAAATCCCATTGCTTGGCTCAGCGTGTGGAGTCTGGACTTGGCTCTAACAGACTCGGGTCGTCGTTGGCAACGTTGCCAACGCGAGGGGAGACCCGATACCACTGCAGGGGAATTGGCTCGCCTGCACAGAGGTGTCGCAGTACATCGTCGCCCTCGAACGTAGGCGAAAGCCAGTCGCCGTAGAGCGCTCTCGGAACAATGACTGGCATTCGATTGTGGAGGTGGGCAAGTGTGGGATCTGCAGCACGCGTCAGAATTGCCGAGCGGAGCACAAGCTTGCCGGATGCAGGATCGCGCTCCCGCACAAGAATGCCTGCAAATCCCATCAAACCGGAATGTGTGCGGAGAAAGTATGGCTGCTTCGGTCCAACCCACTCGTAGAAGCCGCTCGCAGGAATGATGCACCGTCCGTGCTCCAGGAGCCGACGAATGTGCGGTCGTCCGGCAGCAGTCTCACTGCGGATGTTGATGAGGAGACCGCCATCGGAACGGCGGAGCCCCCAGATGCTCGCCATCGCAGCACGGACGTTCCCATCGCCCGCGATGGTGAGGATTTCCTGCGAAGGAGCAATGTTGTATCGTGCGATTGGACCTACGCCCGATACGCCGAATTCTTGCTCGATGTCGTTGCTCGAGGCAACAAGTGCAAAGCGACCGCACATAGCTGTGCGCTGCGTTGGAGCGGTAGCAGCGCTATTCGTTCATGATTTCGTGTTCTTTCCGCGAGGCGATTTGGTCAATTTCCTTGATGAAGCGATCGGTCAGGCGCTGGACGTCTTCTTCCGCGCGCCGGCGGTCATCTTCCGAGAAGCCTTCCTCTTTTTCAGCTTTCTTGAGCTGCTCGAGCGCATCGCGACGGACTTGCCGGACGGCAACTTTGGCTTCTTCTGCCATTTTCCAGCAGCTTTTGACTATTTCCTTGCGCCGCTCTTCGGTCAGTGGCGGTATCGGAATGCGGATAACGGCTCCATCGTTGGTTGGATTGAGCCCAAGATCGCTGGCTTTGATTGCTTTCTCGATTTCCGCAAGCATCGAGCGTTCCCACGGCTGGATGACAATCAAGCGGGGTTCCGGCACAGAAATACTCCCGACTTGTTGAAGCGGGGTCGGTGTGCCGTAGTAGTTGACGCGAATGCCATCGAGCAGTGCCACTGAGGCACGACCCGTCCGAACACGCGACAGTTGGTGCTGGAGATGCTCGACTGCTTTGCTCATCCGATGCTGTGCATCACTGAGGATTTGGGTAATCGGCATATGCTTTTCCCAACCAGAAAGTGGAACGTCACACTGCGCAAACAGCGTACCGTGCATACCCGGGGAGGGCAGACGTGCACTGCGGGTGCAAAACTACTGCGATTGTTCTGTGATTGCGCCGTTGGTGACGACGGTTGCAATCGGCTCGCCGAGCAGAAGGCGGCGAAGATTGCCGGGCGTCTGTGCATCGAAAACCAAGATGGGCAAGTTGTTTTCTTGGCACAACGTAATTGCGGTCAGATCCATCACCTTCAAATCGCGTTCGAGGACCTCGCGATAGGTAAGCCGGTCGAAGCGTCGTGCGTTGGGGACACGTTCAGGATCGGCGTCGTAGATGCCATCAACGCGGGTGCCTTTGATGATGCACTCTGCTTCGATTTCGATTGCGCGTAAGGCAGCCGCAGTGTCGGTGGTGAAGTACGGGCTGCCTGTGCCAGCGCCGAAGATCACAACGCGCCCTTTCTCCAAGTGCCGAATTGCCCTCCGGCGGATGAATGGCTCGGCGATCTGTGCCATGTGGATTGCAGTCTGCAAGCGTGTTTGCAGTCCGAGCGCTTCGAGCGCGTTCTGTAACCCGAGCGCGTTGATCACCGTTGCGAGCATGCCCATGTAGTCGGCAGAGACTTTGTCAATACCCGCTGCTGCTGCTTGCGAACCCCGGAAGATATTGCCTCCACCGATGACGATGCCAATCTGCACCCCAAGGGAGTGGACATCGGCAATATCGCGTGCAAACTGACGCAGCATTGCCGGGTCAATGCCATAGCTCTGGCTCCCCATGAGGGATTCCCCACTCAGTTTGAGCAGGATGCGGCGGTACAGAGGGGTTGCCATCGGTGTCAGGCTGATCGTCGTTAGGCAGATTCACCGAGCGCGTAGCGACGGAACCGCACGACTGTGACGTCGCCACCGAGTGCGGCGAGCACATCGGCAACGGTTTTGCCGGCATCCTTGACGAAGGTCTGCTCCAGGAGGCACTGTTCTTGGAAGAACTTCTCCAGCCGATTTGCTGCGATGCGTTCGGCAATTTCTGGCTTTTTGCCTTCGCGGAGTGCTTGCTCGCGGCTGATTTCGAGTTCCTTGGCGATTGTCTCTTGAGGAACGTCCTCTCGCCGAACGTAGAGCGGGTTCATCGCTGCAACTTGCATGGCGATGTCACGGAGCGTTTGATTGTCCGGCGAGAGCGTTGCATTGACGTCGAGCACAACTGCGAGCCGATTGCCAGCGTGATTGTAAGCAGCCAGCGTACCACTGGTTTCGAGATACTCCGCGCGGCGAAGCTCGATGCGTTCGTTGAATTTTGCCAGCACTTCGTCGCGCATGTTCCCGAGCGTCTTATCGCCGAGTGAGTAGTTCCAGAGCACATCGCCTTCGGTAGCGCCTGTTGCGATGATTGCGTCGGCAACGGCGCGGGCAAAGGCGCCGAATTCTTCGTTTCGTGCAACAAAATCCGTCTCGCAGTTGACCTCGACGATTGCGGCACGTTTACCGTCTGGGGTAACAGTTGCATAGACGATACCTTCCTTGGCGACGCGATCGGCGCGCTTGGCTGCCGAAGCAGCACCTTTCTTGCGCAGATACTCGATGGCAGCCTGCATGTCGCCGCCGGATTCTTCGAGCGCTTTTTTGCAATCGCCCATCCCCGCGCCGGTTTTCTCGCGGAGTTGCTTGACAAGGTCGAGTGTAATCATTGCAGGGTGCGTAGAAGTGGTTCGACTAATTCGAGCTTATTCGTCGCCGGAAGATTCCGTTGATGGTGCGCTTGATTGCTTGGCTTCTGCCGCAGGGCGCCGACTGCCACGCTGGCGCTGACGCAAGCGCCGACGCGCGACTGGCTCGGCTGGAGCTGCTTCCTGCTTGGCTTCGCGATCCCCTGCAGCGGCAAGATCTGCTGCACGCGTGCGGGCAATCTGCTTGCCTTCGAGCACTGCATCGGCGATGACCGATGCCACAAGTTCGATGGTTTTTATCGAGTCGTCGTTGGCAGGTATTGGGTAGTCAACTTGGCTGGGATCGCTATTGGTATCAACGATCGCGATGACCGGAATGCCCAGAATTTGCGCCTCCTTGACAGCGATGTCCTCCTTCTTGATATCCACAACAAACAGCGCTCCGGGCAAGCGGGTCATGTCCTCGATTCCACCGAAGACAAGCCGAAGGCGATCCCGTTCCCGCGAGAGCAACAAGCGCTCTTTCTTGGTGAGTTTTTCGAAGGTGCCGTCGCTTTCCATCTTGTCAATCGTTGCAAGACGCTTAATGCTGCGACGGATGGTCGAGAAATTGGTGAGCATACCGCCCAGCCAACGCTCGATGACGTAGGGCATGCCACAGCGTTGCGCAGCTGCCTTGACTGCTTCTTTTGCCTGCGGCTTTGTGCCGACAAAGAGGATGATTTTCCCCTCAGCAGCGATGTCGAGCGCTGCTTGCCGAGCAAGATCGAGCAGAACGACCGTCTTGCGGAGGTCAATGATGTGGATGCCATCCCGTTCGCCGTAAATAAACGGGCGCATCTTCGGATTCCAGCGGCGCCGGAGATGACCAAAATGTGCGCCGGCTTCGAGGAGTTGTTCGATTGTAACCATAGCACTGCAACGTTGGTGTTGAACATCTGCTCTGGGAGGCATCACATGCCCGATTTCCGCTCTTACGGGAGGCAGAAACACACCACACCCAGAGCATGGTAGCGGTACGCAGCTGCTAGAGGCAGCCGCAAGAATTAGCGCTTAGAGAACTGGAAGCGCTTCCGTGCTTTCTTCTGTCCGTACTTTTTGCGTTCGACCATCCGAGGATCACGGGTGAGCAGACCATGCTGCCGCAGCGTAGCCCGAAACGACGCATCGTACTCCAACAGAGCGCGGGCGATGCCATGACTGACTGCTCCCGCTTGACCACTTTTGCCCCCGCCATCGGCAAGGACGTAGATGTCGAACTTCCCTTCCGTTCCAGTCACGTGCAGCGGCTTGAGCGCTGTAATACGCGTAGTCACGACGGGGAAGTACTCCTCGAATGGTTGGCCATTGACCAGAATCTGACCGTTCCCTGGACGCAAGCGAACACGCGCGGTTGCTTCCTTGCGTCGCCCAGTGCCGTAGAAGTCTTTCATTGCGGCGTTACAATTCGACTAGTGAACATTACTGTTTCGGGAGCTCGTAGGGCTCGGGTTGTTGCGCTTGGTGTGGATGGTTCGGCCCTGCATAGACTTTGAGCTTGAGCCGCATGCGCCGTCCGAGCCGATTTTTCGGAAGCATGCCATAGACTGCATGCTCGATGACTTTGGCTGGATTTTGCGCCAGCAGGTCAGCAACTTTTTCGAAGCGTGCTCCCCCTGGGTACCCCGTGTAGCGGAAATACTCCTTCTGCTCAGCGCGCTTTCCTTTGAGAACGACTTTCTCTGCGTTGACGACAATGACGTAGTCTCCGCAGTCAACATGCGGGGTAAACAGCGGCTTGTGCTTACCGCGAATGAGTGCAGCAACACGTGATGCCAGCCGTCCGAGCGTCTGTCCAGTTGCATCCACTACCCACCAGCGGTGCTCAACCTGGTCGGTGCGTACCGAGCGGGTGATTGTGTCTGTAGGCTTCACAGCAATCAACTCAAATGTGGTTCAGCTTCGATTTTGAGCTTGCAAAAATACGATGCCCCTGCGATTGGTTCTTACGCCCGCATGGAAAAGTACGTGTGCTTGAAAAATTCCTCCTGAAAAACATCGTCCCGAACCGCATCGGCTCTGGCAGATTGGAGCTTTTCTTCCCAATCGTGCGCCCCCCAACGCATCAGCTCTGCAGCAGCAAGCTCAGCGGTCCGCCGTTGACGCTCGATAGCCTCCAGAAGCTGCGCCCGTCGAGCGGCAATCCACTTGGGATCGTCGAGCAGCGCCACAAATGAGAACGGCTCCTGCCGTTGCATTCGTGCTAACCGCCGCTGTTCGTAATCGAGACGGTAAAGGAGACGCCGGTGGGTTCGCGCAAGCGTTTCGAGCGTATCGCACGCTCCGACTCGATAGTGCGCCTCGATGCAGACAATGCCATAAACTGCACGGAGGCGTTCCAGATCGCCGCGCTCGTAGGCTTCCTGGACCACGCTCCAGTAGAGCGTAAAAAGCTGGGGGTCACCTTCGCGGTCGGGATGGAGTTTTTTGACCAGCTCTCTGTAGAGCTGCACGCACTGCCGCGTTCGTGTTGGCGGGTACTCGCTGCCCTCGACGGCGGGTGTTGCTGCAGTGCTGCTCTGCGGTGGCTCGCTGAACCGACGTGACTCACGCTCGACGTACTGGCAGATTCGCTCCAGCAGCTGGGGAGTAATCGGTTCCCCCCGCCGAACGTACAGGCTGGCAAGCTCGCAAACTCGCTGAGCTTTCCACGCACGGAGCGTTTCCATCTGCAAGGCATGCTCCAGCTCTCCGAAGAGCGCCGCATAGCGCTCCAGCAGTAGCGGGCGCTCCTGGCACGTCAGGATGAACCAGCGGTAGAGAAGCTCGCGAAGTTCTTCTACAACCGCTGCAATCGAAGCCCGGAGGAACTGCACCTGCGGATGGATCGTGATCGCTCGATCGGAGGTTTCTGGCATGCGCTGCGGTCAGATAATCGCACTCGACAGCTGTTGTACTAACGAATCACGAGCAAACTTACTGCAGCTGTCACTGTTGGGCCATAAATCACAACGCGATAGGCTCCCGACGAGTATGGCGATAGGTTGAGCTCGATGCGATGCACTCCACGCTCGAGCACACCGCGAAAGAGCACCGATGCATCAGCTCGCGCGAGGCTTTCGAGTTCGATTTGGTAACTGCCTGCTTCAATTGCCGAAAATACCAGCGTTGCCGTCTGATTGGCTGGATTGGGTGCTATGAAGGCTTCGACGTGCTCGGTGAAGGTCGGAACACGCTGCTGCTGCGTGCGACAGAGCGTATCCACAACGATTTCCCCGTTTTCTCCTCGTTCGAGCACAACCGCCTCGACCGAGCGCTCCCACGTAATTCCCTCCGGCGCAAGCAAGCGTATTTCTTCCTGCGCCCGGGTAGATGCCAACAGTTGGAGCAGCACCATTCCGACCGTATCTCTGCCATCGAACTGGAGCGGTACCTGCAGCGTGTCGTACATTCCTCGGCGAGGGTGATCTGCATAGAGCCTCCGATCGCCGACCAGTGCTGCCGATGGTGGCAGCACAACCCGACACCGCGCCAGAAACTGACCCTGCTCGAACAGAGGCACAACGTACCGCCGATCGAGCAGAATTGGCAGGTGAACTGTATCGCCGACCGCACCGCGGCAGGAGCCTATCCGCAGGCCGAACGGATAGCGCACGAGCACCAGAACGTTCTCAGAGGCAACCGGTGTTCGCTCAAACGTCCAGTAGCTGAGCTTCCCACTTGCCGTCGCGACAAAGACAGTGTCGTTGAATGGATGTGCACCAATTGCAACAATCGCATCGCCTATCTGGAGTGGCGGATGGACCAGCTCTCCATCGCCAATACTCCACTGACAAAGCACGCCGGTAGCACTCCCACCGAATAAGCGGCTTCCGTCCCCGCTAAAGGCAAGCACCAGCGGAGTTGAACCAAGCTCACCGAAGACGCGTTCTGCATACCAGTTTGCGTAGTCCCACAGGCGAACAGTGCCATCAAGACCTGCTGAGGCAAGGTACTTGCCACGCGGTGAAAATGCAACCGCAGTCACCGCATATGCCTTGCTGAGATTATCCGCATGCCGAAGCCAAATTCGGTTGGTGCTGCTGCCCAGCGTTTCCCACGGCTCAACGATAATGACGCCATCTGCGCCGCTATGCGCCAGAAGCTCTCCATCTGGGTGGAACGCAATTGCTGTTACCGCGCCAAGTGCTTGCGAGAGCACACTGCCGAGCATCCGATGCTCTGCAACGTTCCAGAGGCGAAGAGTTCCATCGGCATACCCAGCTGCGACAAGAGGAAGGCGCGGATGCGCAGCCAGTGCCGTGATCGGAGCAGCATATTCTCCACCCAATACTGCGATCAGCTCACCGGTGAGAGTGGAAACCACCACCAGCTGACTACCAACCGCCGCTACTGCTGCATCTCGAGCACCGGGATACGGACACATCAGAGCGGAGCTATCGAGACCGAGGACGTAGCCGCCCCGTGCCGGGAGCAACGCACCTTCGATTCGGCAGAGAATCCCTCGCTGCGAAAGAGCGATCACACCAGTACTCTGCCCAGACCACCATGCAGACCGAACCGAATCCGGAAGCTCATACTCCGCAATCACACGTGGAGCAGCCGTTGCCATAAGCTGCAGTTGGATAAGCACCCCCACAGTATCGAGCAACGGCACCTGCCACTCGAAGCTCCGAGTGTGGAGTGCCGATGCAATCGGCATCCACGTTGCTCCCTGATCGGTCGAATAACGCAGATCCACCGGCAACGCAGTGGGGTTGTCCCATTCAATTCGAACAACTCGCGTCGGATAGAGGACCTGCCCCTGGCTCGGCGAAAGCAAGCGAACCTGTGCAGTGAGCGACGCTACAAGGAGCAGTGCGACAACTGGAATCAGCAAAGCTTTCGGTGCACGCATTGTTGGACCTTCCACTGGCGTGGTTATCGTCCATTTGGGAGAAAACTTGTTTCATGACGAACGCCTTGCGATACGGGCAGCAAGGATCATTTCCGCTGCTGCAGCAAGGAGCGCCCCGCCGATCAACCACGGCCAAAGCTCCGCCTGCTGGCGCTGGCGCGCGACAAGTTGCCCGATTGGAGTCTCAGGTTCGGCGATCTCGACGTCCTTCTTCCCGACCACAGCTGAGATGTACTCAGTCACGCGGTTGGCATCAGCAAAGTGCAAGAGTGCTTCTTCTGCTGGAATGTTCACGGCAGCGGCTGCGACAGCTTCGCGCTGCGCGACCGATTCGACGGTAAACACGCCCGGGACAAGCGGCCGCCCAAGATCAACAACGCTGCGCCCAGCAATGCGGAGCGGCTCCACAGCACTGGCAGACCCCGCTGGATCGTGCAGACGGAATGCACTCTCACCTGCAAATCGCGATGGAATCTCCAACTGACACCGCTCGCCAACGGTGACGTCAACGCCAATTGTCCCCTGCGCCGCAAGATAGAGCACTGCTCTCCCCACCAGGACGGGGAAGAGCCCAGTCGTCGGAAATGTGCTCTACTCCAGCGTCGGCGGGAGAGCGCAGTAAAGAATCCGTCCACTACCGAGGGTATGCTCGCTTAGGAACGCACCACGTTCCATGCTAATGAGTGCCACTCCCCCTGTGCTCGGCAACGCCTGTTGAATTCCTGGTGATTCCACCTGTGCGAGCGCTGCAGGTCCTTCTTCTCTGCGAAAGACCCCTGCAAAGAGCGGATGCTGCTCATCGAGACTGCGAAGCTCCCAGACTCCGCTCTCCTTGCGCGGGAGCTGTTCGAGAGAGCCGATGCCAAGGGCACGCGCCATACGCTGTTGCTCTTCAATTGGCGTGCCCGCATCGGCAAAAATGAGCGCATTGACGCGTCCGGCAGCAAGCGATGCACGGAGCTGCTCGACTCCGCTCGGCCCCGGTGTGGTCGTGAAGACTGCCACATCGTAGCCATCGAGCTGGACGCTGCCAAGTCGCTCTGGTGCAACGCGCTCGACCACCGGAGATTGCCGCTCCCCGAGCGCAGAGAGCACAGCCTCGACGTACATCGCCGTTTTGGGTGTCCCGACCACAAGAACCCGTGGCATGCGAGGAACGATACACGCAGCGTAGCGTACGTTGTTACCCTCGCACGCATCAGGTTCAAGCTCTACCTGCGCCGCAACTGCACCGCCTGGTGGCGCTGGAGCGACAAGCGCGAGTGTCCGTACTTGCCCGGCAGGCAGATCGAACGCACGCTGTGCGACTTGCTCGCTGCCAAAGCGCAAGCGGACAACGCTCCCGCGTGCATCGCTGCTTGCATTGTTGCGAATCCGGACAGCGAACTCAATCGGCTTACCCGGTTCGATCAGTCGAGTGACAATTCCGACGGAATCAATTCCCAAATCGAACTGCCCAAGGTTCGTGCTAGCCGATGCAGGAACGATGATCACGCGCTCGACCGGCATTATCTGCTTGAGCGAGTCCTCCCTGGGCGCAAGCATGCTCGTTTGAAAGTCACTGATAACGTACAGCTCGCGATGCGCATTCTGCGCTGTTGCCAGGACACTCCGCGCCGCATCGAGCATATCCCGGAGCGAAACGCTCCCATACGCCAGCGGAAGAGACTGCAGCTCCTCCCGGACGGCGCCGAGTGCCGTAGTAAAGCCAAGGGACTTGGACTGCAGCAGCCCACTCGACGTGATGAGCGCAACTTCATCGCCGCTCTTGAGCGAGGACAGAATCTGCTCTGCTTGGCGAATCGCCCATTGGAAGCGATTGCCTCGCTCGTCTTGCGTATCCATGCTCGGTGAGTTGTCAAGCACAATCACAACGCTGCTGCGCACCTGCCCGCCGAGGACCGGAAGCGATGTCCGCACGACAGGACGCGCAAACGCAAGCACTGCCAGCACAACAAGGAGCGTCCGCAGCACCAGAAGCAACCATTGCTGGAGCTTCAACCGTCGAACCTGCGTCCGCTCGATTTGCTGCAGAAAGCGGAGCGTACTGAACTCGATCGTTCGAAGCTTGCGGAGATTGAGCAGGTGCAAGAGGATCGGTATGGCTGCTGCAACCAGCCCAAGGAGCATCAACGGATTGAAAAATTGCATTGCGCTGCGTTCATCGGACGATCATCGTTTCGGGCGCACAAACGGACGATGTCCCCCTTTCGTGTTCAAACTGTGGACGAATCGCTCTGCTAATCCGTCGTAGTTTCGCACCAGTTGGTTTCCCTTGCGATGGCGATGAAGATTGGCTCGCTCGACATCGAACGTGGCGTGCTGCTGGCACCGATGGAGGATGTCAGCGACTCGCCGTTTCGCCGTATTTGTCGCCGGTTCGGTGCCGACATCGTCTATACCGAGTTCATCTCCAGTGACGGATTGGTACGGAACGCACCGCGGTCGTTCCAAAAGCTTCGGATCGAACCGGACGAGCATCCTATCGCCGTGCAGATTTTCGGCGGACACATTCCGACGATGGTCGAGGCAGCTCGTGTTGCAATCGAGAGCAACCCAGATTTCCTCGACATCAACTGCGGCTGTTGGGTCAAGAACGTCGTCGCACGGAATGCTGGTGCTGCGCTCTTGAAAGATCCGCCCTTGATGGCTGCGATGGCGCGCGCGTTGGTGGAAGCTGTTCCCGTTCCGGTTACGGTCAAAACGCGTCTCGGCTGGGATCGCTCTTCGATCGTGATTTGCGATGTCGCCCGTATGCTCGAGGATGCTGGCATTGCTGCATTGGCAATCCACTGCCGCACGCGCGATATGGGGCATAGCGGGTCGGCCGACTGGTCCTGGGTCGCACGTGTCAAAGAAGTTGTCTCCATTCCGGTCATCCTCAACGGTGATGTCGCAAGTGCACTCGACGTCAAACGAGCCTTTGAGGAAACCGGATGCGACGCTGTGATGATCGGACGTGCTGCAATCGGCAATCCATTCATCTTCCGCCAGGCAAGAACGCTGCTCCAAACAGGGCAGCTCGAACCACCTCCACATCCGGACGAGCGCATCGCAGTTTGCTTGGAGCATTTGCGGCTGTTGATCGAGCATCGCGCCGATGAGCAGCGCGCAGTGCGTGAGTTCCGCAAGTTCTACGCCGGCTACCTCAAGTCGTTGCCGCATGCAGCGACCATCCGCCGGGAGCTGATGGAATTCGACTCCTACGCACCAATCGAAGAGCGTCTCTTGCAGTATGCCGAATTCCTGCGCACCTATGATCGAATCAATGAACCAGCCATCGAACAGGCAGAAGAAGCAGTGCAGGAACTGCAGGGCTAACAGTGCATCAGACGGCCAACGCCGACACCTGTGAGCGTCTCCATGGAACTATCGGTCGTCATCATCACCTTGAACGAAGAACATCGGCTCGGGCGCACACTTGAGGCGGTTGCCCCAATCGCAGACGAAATCGTCATCGTTGATAGCGGCTCCACCGATCGCACACGAGCAGTAGCATCTGCGTTTCCGAATGTCGTCTGGCTTGAGCGCCGATTCGATTGCTACGGCAAGCAGAAGAACTTCGGCAACGATCATACGCGCGGCCGGTACATTCTCTCGCTCGACGCTGATGAGGTACTCACACCGGCGCTCAGAAACGAAATCGCAGCAGAGAAAGGGCGTTGGCGCGCCGACGTCTATGCACTGCCACGGTTGCCGATCTACATTGGCAAAGAGATTCGCTGCACAGATTGGTATCCCGACGTCAAGTGGCGCTTGTTTCGCCGAGACGTTGCTCGGTGGAGTGATGACCTGGTCCACGAGCGGCTCCTGGTGACCCAAGACGCCCGGCGCCACGTCTTCAGCGGCGAGCTGGTGCACTATAGCTACGCCTCCGTCGCCGAGCATCTGCAGCGGAACATCCGCTATAGCGCGCTTGCCGCAGAAACACGGTTCACCAACGGTCACCGCCCTGCAATGCGTACCGCATTGCTGCGCGCAGGTCTGCGCTTTTTCAAAAGCCTTGTGCTCAAGCGGGGCTATCGTGCCGGGTGGCGCGGCTGGGCCATCGCCACGCTCGGTGCTGCAGTGTATCTGCAGCGAGAGCTGCTCCTTGCTGAACGGTGGGAACAGCACCACAGCCAGTCCGAACGCTTGTTGTCATCAACCGAGCCCTAATCCTTATGCCATCATCGCGATCAAAGAACAAGCAACCACAACCAAGTGCTCCCGAACCGCAGCACCCTCAACGGAAACGAAGGGTGCGCAACACTGCCACTGCAAGCGACGTCGAGCCCCCTGCAACGACCGTCACCGAACCCAGCGCAGAACGCCTATCATCACCTCTGCAGCCGTCCGACGAAGAGCTGAGCGCATTCATCACCCAACTGAAGCAATCGCAGCGCTCGACTGGCGCACCGACGATGCAACCACCCGATGAGACGAACGGACAGCCACCACAGCATGCCGGCGCTGCTGCGTCGAACCAACCAATCCCTGTACCGCAGCAGACCAAGCCTGCTGCTCGGCAAGCTCAGAAATCGAAAGCTCGTACCTCTCCACCAGAGCACCCTCCCACACCACCTGCACCGCCAGAAGCTGAGCAATCACCATCTCAGCAGCCGACACCACCCAACAGCGTAGCACACCAGCAGCAACACCATGCCCATTCTCAATCCGAAAGCGGAAACTCGTCTAAGCGACGCCGCAAGCATCGGCGCAAGAAAAGTGCGCCAACACCGGCAGCGACACCCGCAGGCCAGGAAAACAAGCCCCAAACCACAGACCAACCACATGCGGAAGGAAACCGTGTACCTGAGCCAGCCGCAGCACCGACTGAGCCGCAGAAATCCACTCAACAAAAATCAAAACGTCCGCACCGCACGTTCGTCGTGCGCGACCTTGTCGCGATGCCAGAGATACCGGACGAATGCATTCCAACGATCGAGCATGTTGAGCACATGCTCACTAGTGAGCTCGACGTCGAGCCGGGCGCTTCAATCCTGATCGCCATCAGTGGTGGCGTTGATTCAGTCGTTCTGCTCGACATGTTGTTCATCCTCTCTTTCGAGCATGGCTACCGCCTACACCTTGCACACGTCAACCACAAACTCCGCGCAGAAGAATCTGATCGAGACGAAGCATTTGTCCGCGCACTGGCGAAGCGATATGACCTTCCATGCCATGTTACGCACGTCGAAACTGCTGCCTTTGCACGCAAGCATCGGCTTAGCATCGAAGAAGCAGCACGCGAGCTTCGCTACCGCTTCCTTCGGCAAATGTGTGGCACCACCCATGCGCAGTACTGCGCCGTCGCACACACCGCCGACGATACCGCAGAAACACTGCTCCTCAACCTTGTACGGGGCTCTGGACTGACTGGACTTGCAGCAATACCGCCGCGGCGCCCACTGACGAAAAAAGCAGCATTGATTCGCCCGCTCATCGGTATCACGCGCCAGCAAATCCTCCAGTACGCAACTGCCCGCTCGCTCGAATGGATCGAGGATAGCACCAACGCCGATCGCTCCTTTTTGCGCAACCGTATTCGCCACGATGTGCTCCCGACTCTCCGAGAGCAGTTCAACCCACGCATCATCGAGACGCTGGCGCGAACTGCGGAGCTGCTCCGTCAAGCAGATGGGTTCATCGAATCGTTTATCGAGAGCACGTTCCTCCAGATTGCAACGATCTACGATGGGCGAGTTGAGCTCAACAAGAACGCACTTGGGCAGATGCACCCCTTCCTGCAAGGTGAATTGATCGAACGTGCGCTTGGGGAACTTACCGATCACCGCACCGTCCCTCATGCTGCCGTCGAACGCGTCCGCTCGCTCCTTGCAGCCGAAACAGGCACGCGGCAGTCGGTGACCGGTTCGATCGTTGCCGTTGCCGATCGGGAACACCTTGTCTTGAGCGACGAAAGCACACTCCAAGCAATTTACCTGCCCATCTTCAAGCTCGGAACGTATCACATCGGCCGTTTTACGATCACGCTCGAAGAGGTCGAACGGAACGACGTCCGACTCGGTGCCGATCCAAACGTCGAATACTTTGACTACGACAAGCTTCCCTACCGTCTCTTCCTCCGCACGTGGCAGGCTGGCGATCGTTTTGCACCAATCGGCATGGGCAACCGCGACGTGCTCGTGGCTGACTACTTGACGAACGCAAAAACCAGTGACTACGATCGGCGCACCGCCGTTGTGCTTGCAACAGCATCTGACATCGTCTGGCTCTGCGGCTATCGAATGAGTGAACATTTCAAACTCACCAATGAAACTCGACGTATCATCCGAGCGACATTCCAGCGTACCTGAGCGCGTCACACTCTACGGCAAAGTGTTTGAGCGCTACATCGAGCAGAGCGTCATCGCCGACGCAATTGGCCGAATGGCGGCAGCAATCGAACGTGACTATGCTGGGCGCGAGGTAGTGATGCTTGTTGTCCTCAAAGGCGCAATGATGTTCGCAGCGGACTTAGCACGCGCACTGCAGCTTTCGCTTCAGCTCGAATTTGTGCGTGCCTCCAGCTATGGAGCTGCAATGACCAGCAGCGGTACAGTCACGCTCGATGGCTCGCTCGAGTTCGTGCGCAATCGCCATGTGCTCGTTATCGAAGATATTGCCGACAGCGGCTCCACTATCCGTGCAATTTGCGACCATCTCCGTGAGTTTGCGCCAGCCTCCATTGCAGTGGCAACGCTCCTCTCAAAGCCTGCGGTGCACAGAGGTACAATCCAGCTCGACTACGTCGGGATCGAAATCGAGCCAGTCTTTGTCGTGGGCTACGGCTTGGACTACAACGAGCTGGGGCGGAACCTTGCGGACATCTATCGCCTTGCCGAAGAGGGATAACTCCAGCGTCAGATGCTCCTTCTGCTGTACACGCAGATTGACCGCCAATTGCACAGAGCAGCGCACACCTCTCTGCAACAACCCACTTCCACGTGCGTTCATTTTGCGTTCACGTTCAGCTTCGTACCTTTGCACGCCCCTACCTATTGGGGTGCATTAGTTTCATCATCAGGAGAGCGCCATGCACTTACGAATGCAGTGGCGGCGATTGTATGCCC
>BEHW01000020.1 GCA_002898675.1 bacterium HR20 | reverse complement strand
TGAGCTCCGCACATATCGGCTGACAAATCTCGCCTTTCATCTTGTTGGCTCTGTGTTGGTGTTCCTCCTCCTGCGACAGTTGCTGCAACGCGACATGCTCGCGTGGCTCCTCGGGATGCTCTACACCCTCCACCCTGCGCTTGTGCAGGCAGTGGCGTGGATCCCCGGACGCAACGATACGATGCTTGGCATTGCGACGCTGCTGTATGCGCTCGTCCTCCTCCAGTGGCTGCGGCATCCATCTTGGTGGAACGCTGCACTGCAACTGCTTCTGTTGCTGGGTGCACTGTTCACCAAAGAAACGGCACTCATTGTTGGGCCAACGGTTATCGGCTCGTTTCTCCTTGTGTGCTGGGAAGGGAAGCGCACGCTCCGCCGCATGGCTCTCCCTGTCGGAATGTGGGTTGCATCGAGCGCTGTGTGGGCTGTGCTCCGCTCCCGCGCAACGGTCGAGCCACTGCCGAGCGATCCAGCGATGCTGCTTGGGATTTTTCTCGAACGTCTGCCGCTCTACGTGCAGTATCTCGGCAAGAGCATCGTGCCGGTGGAGCTGTCGGTGTTCCCACGAATGGAAGATACATCACTCCTTCCCGGCATCGTCACGCTTGGACTAGTTGGCACTGCTCTGTGGCTGACGCGTGGTACACTCTCTTGGCGCGCAGTGAGCGCTGCAGCGCTCTGGTACGTGCTCTTTCTGCTGCCAGCGCTCATCGTCCCACGGGAAATCAACCAAGAAGCGTACGAGCATCGGCTCTACCTGCCGCTGGTGGGCATCCTCTGGCTCATCGGACAGATCGCGATCCGTTTCCGCGATCGTCAGGTGCGGACTGCACTGGCGATAGCGATTGCCATCTTCGGGGGAATAGCATGGCAGCGGACAGAATCATTCCGCGATCGAATTCGTTTCTGGGAAGAAGCGGTGCGGACATCGCCGCATTCTGCATACGCCCGCATGATGCTCGGCGCACGGTACTACCTAGACAAAATCAACCCGCGCAAAGTCGAAGGCGAACGCTTGCTCTGGGAAGCCTACCGCATGGACAGCACCCAGAAGTACATCAACTACTACATCGGCAACCTCTACTGGGATCGCAACGATTTTGTCCGCGCTGCCGAGCACTACCAACGAGAAGTGGCCAAGATCCCTCGCTGGCCGGAGCTCTACTTCCGACTGGCGCGCTGCATGTTCGAAGAGCGAAAGCTCGATAGCGCCCGCTTCTACCTCGAACGGCAGTTAGCACTCGACCCCGACGACCAGCAGGCCAATCACAACCTGCTGCTCCTTTACCTGGATTTGGGACGTCCACAGGATGCCAAGCGCCAAGCAGAGCGTATGCAGCAGCGCGGAATCCCAGTCTCCGAAGGAGTTCGCCTCCGCATAACGCAAGCCCTGGCTGCACCGAACGCTGCTGCATCAGCCGCTGACCAACGATAGCTTCGGCACAGAGAGAACAGGCCCCACTGCTCATGCAGCGACAAACACCAACAATGCACCTCTGCAGCTTGAGCGCAACGACGTCCCCTCCTTTGCGCACGCTGAGCGCTACGAGCGTTCTTTCGGCGACCACGCATGTGCAAGTTTCCACCGCCGGCGGAAAGCATCGAGCCACGAAGAATCCGGCAGCTCGAGCACCGCTGCAGCACACGTCGGCATCGGCTCACTCGGATAGCCGACGAGCGCATCGCGCAGATCACTGATCGAAGGGTTGTGTCCGACAAGTGCAACCACGTTCCACTCCGGACTCAACGTTTCGACAACTGCTCGAATTTCCTCCAGGTTTGGCAGGTAGAGCGTTGGTTCTTCGATGATCAGTGGTGCAGCCGTGCTCCATCCTGCTGCGACAATGCGTGCTGTTTCAAGCGTCCTGCGTGCAGGACTGGCGACAATCGCATCAACAGAGGGAATGTGCTCGGCAAGCCATGCACCCAAACGCTCGGCGTCGCGGCGTCCGCGCTCGGTCAACGTGCGCTCTCGATCGGGCTTGGGCACCAGCTCGGCTGCTTCTGCTTTTGCATGTCGAACGAGAATCAATCGCTTCATTGAATTCGCATCCCAATGCTGAAGTATCCAAGCACGGGACCGACGGTTGTCAGTGTCGGTGAGCCGCGGAAGTAGAACGCTCGCCCCAACGAAAACCGTGCCGGCCCGATTGGTGTATCGAACGCAAGAGTGATGCCAACCCCATGTTTGAGGTTATCGAGCTTGATCGCCTGCACTTCCTGCCAGACAGCGCCGACGTCGTACCGAAGCGAAAGGTAGGTTGGGAAGAGTAACTCCCACGGCAGGTGAACGCGATATTCCAGCTGCCCAAGGAGCAACTGCCGTCCTCGCTCTTCTTCTTCCCGCATACCGAAGAAAAGATCCTCGCCGCCGAGGTTGAATGACTCGGCACGAGGGAGCGTTTTATCGGCTATTCCAAAACGAACCGACCATCGGAATGCATGGATTCGGTGGAGCGCCAGCGTCGAGCGGAGCAGTGCTTCGAATTTGTAGAACTGAAGCCACTGTGGTGCATCGGGAATTGTCCGCTCGAGCCGCAGCGCAAGGTAGCTGCCAGCTGTCGGGAAGTCCGCGCGATCTTCATCGTCGAGCACTGTACTCCAGCCTAACGCCAGCAGTGGAGCCCACAACCGTTCACCCCTCGACGTATCGCCGAGCTGGAAGCTCCGCTGGTACTCGAACCGTGTGGTGATTGCGAGCTTCCCGAGCGTTTCGACGTTGCTCCCGATCGCAGCACGAATTCCGAGGTGCTGTTCGAGACGCTCACCAACCCGGAGCTGTTCGTACTGCGATGGAGGCAAATCCTCTCGCAAGCGGTAGAGGTAGATGTTTCGTGAATCCCAATAGCCTTCCACACTCGCAGTCCAGTAGCTTTCGAGAATTCGGAGTGCATCGAGCCGAAGCGCAGCGATGCTATTGCGCGCACCACCTCCAATGCGGAGCGTTGCTCGCACTCCACTGGAGAGGACGTTCAAGTCGGCGATCTCCACCGTTGGTTGCGCGTTGCGCTCGTTATCAATCCGGCTGCCGATGCGGAGCACCTGCGACCCTCGCTCGCGTACGCGCACAGAGAGGACAACCCCATCACGCGTGCTATCGAGGTACCGAGTATCCAAGCCGACGTAGGCGAACAGATCAGTAGCAAGCAGACCATCCCAGCTGTCGAGTAACTGACGCGTGCGGAGCGGTTGGCCTTTGCTGATTCGGAGTTCGCGTTCGATCGCTAAATCCGTTGCCTGCCGATTGCCAAGCAGTTCGAGCGCTACGACGATGCCACTGTCGAGTGCGGCATGGAGAATGTGCGTTGCAGTGTCGAACGACAGTCGCAACCGTGCCATCGTCAGATCCTGGGCACGCAACCGCCGGTTCCAGGCGAGCACGATCGAATCAGCAAGCCAACGCGTATAGTTCTGCCCTACCACTAGCTGCAGCGAATCTGCAAGCCAACGCTCCGGCGCTTGCACGGCAACGATCCTGCGACGTTCAACAGGAAACCACTGCACACCAGCGGAATCGCGCCGTACTTCGACTGCGCCAAACCGCAACGCTGCATGCAGCAAGCGTGGGCGAATCGGACGCGGGAGTGCCGCAAGAAGCGTCTCGTCGTTCATGTGGTGCTCCACCCATTGATCGAGCCGATCGCGGAGCGCTGCGATCGCGTGCTCGCCTGCTTGCTCTCCTTGAGCGATGAGCCACTCAATGCGGCGAAAATCCAACGTACTATGCTCACCCAGCTGGGGACTGATCGTCAGATCCGCCTCAAGCGTTGCGCGCGCGTTGAAGCGTTCCATCATCAGCGTGACGACCTGATCGGCAACATTCCACGGCTTGTCAAGTGCCGAAGGCGGAAGGAGCGGTGAGGTCGTATTGACCGCAACAACAACGTGCGGGTGATATTGCTCACGAGCAACGTGGACTGGAATGTTCGCCAAGAGCCCACCATCAACGAGCACGAGTGAATCGTACCGTACCGGCGTATAGCGGAGCGGGAATGTACTACTTGCCCGTACCGCAGTAGCGAGGTCACCGGATCGTATGGCGACAGTCTGACCACTCACCAGATCGGTTGCTACAGCACAGAACGGAATGCGCAGCCGATCGAAGTTCCCGCTTGGATTACACGGCGCACGCCAAAACAGCGTCGCAAGCAAGCGTTCAAGTCGTTGTCCACTGCTTGCCGCTTCCGGGACGATGGGACGGAAGTTTTCCATGCGTACCGAAAGGATCGTGCGATCGTACTCGGCTTTCTGGTCGAGGAAAAGATCTCCGCGACTCCGTTCATCCCCAAGACGGAGCACGTCTTGCCAGTCCAGCGAGCGCAGGAGTGAATCAATGTCATCAGCCCGATAGCCAGCACACCAAAGCCCTCCGATAATTGCTCCGATACTTGTGCCGACCACTGCGGATGGATAGAGCTGCTCGCGCTCGAGCACGCGGAGGACGCCAATCTGCGCAAGACCGCGCGCACCACCTCCGCTCAGAACGAGTACCCAGCGCGGGCGTGGAATCGTTTCAGCATCGAGCACGAATGATGCACCCAGTTGACTCTCCCCACCAGCAGAGCAGCGGAGCGTCGCGATCACAAGCGCAGCAAATATGCTACCGGCGCGCTTCATAGGCTTGGCGCATCCCAAGAAGGAGCGGGAGCATCGCGCGTTCATAGTCGCGGCGGCTCTTCATTGCGAGAGCTACCAGTTCCTCGGAGCCTTCGTGGGTGTACACATCGTGCCCTGGCGGTGCTTCGATTACGCCAACGATATGGCGAGCTACGTCTTCGGCGCTTTTCATCCGTTGAAGCGGCGCACGCGGAATGCCGCGCTCGCTGGCAATCGTTCGAGAGCGAGCAATTCCTTCTGCAAACAGCTCGCCGATCGGGCTTCCTTCCGTTGCGCTTGCCCACTCAGTTTCAACACCGGAAGGACAAACAACCGTCGCCTCAACGCCTGTTTCGACGAGCTCCGTCCGCAGCGCAGCAATAAAGCCAACAACTGCATGCTTTGCGGCAACGTATGCCGCGTTGTATGGATAGGCGATCTTGCCAACGATGCTCGAAATCGCCACGATATGCCCACGGCGTTGGGACTTCATTACCGGCAAAACCGGACGAACCAAGTACCAGAGCGGGAATACGTTGACGGCAAACATCGAGTGGAGCTGTTCGGTGGGTGTATCCTCCACGGCGGCGCAGTGCCCTCGTCCGGCGTTGTGCACGAGCACATCGAGCCGCCCGCCGAACGTTTCGAGCGTGCGCTCGATGAAGGCAACTGCTTGGATTTCATCCGACACATCTGCTTGCAGCTCGAACACGCGTGCACCACACGCACGTGCGTGCTGGGCAACCTCGGCAAGGCGATCGGCCCGCCGCGCACAGAGCGCAAGACAGACGCCACGCTGGGCAAGTTCGAGCGCCAACGCTGCGCCAATCCCAGAAGATGCACCGGTGATCGCAACGACCGAGTTACGATCGAGGGGAAAACGAACCTCGTTGCTCATCAGCATCTGATGGATAGAGAACATTCCGCACTTGGTGATGCACACGCAACATGTGCACTACACTTCAATGCGAAAATCGCGATACTGCCCGGTTGGAGTTCTCCACTCGATACGACAATCCTCAACGTGTGCGCGCGGCGGACCTTGAGCACATCGTGCTGCGAACGTCTCGATCGCAGCGCGATCACCTTCGACCTCGATGGTTACTGTTCGTCCATCCGGCTCATTACGGACGGTACCCACCAAACCGAGTTCACGTGCTGTGCGAAGCGCGAACATGCGGTAGCCGACGCCCTGAACACGTCCACGAACGGTAATCGTCGCTGCTGCGGCATGGTCTTGCATCGTCATTTCGAAATGATGACTACTTCCGTCCGACGATTGAGGGCACGGCCGAACTCAGTTGCATTATCGGCGATGGGACGCGTATCCCCGTAACCAATCGTTTGAATGCGGTTGGGCGCGATGCCTTTCTTCTTGACCAAGTATTCCTTGACGCTCTCAGCGCGCGCTTGCGAAAGCTGCTTGTTGAACCATCGTGCGCCGCGATTGTCGGTATGCCCTTCGACGCGAATGACGACGCGCGGGTTGTTCACCATGAACTGCGCCAGCACTTCCAGTTCGGGGACATGCTCCGGCAGTCGTGCGCTGGCAGTCTCGAAGAGCAGATTCTCGATGATGAGTTTCCGCCCAAGCTCGACGACAGGGATCGTCTTCCGTACAAGCTCTTGCCGCCGCTGGTTGAGGATCGCAACGTTGATCGAATCGGGAATTGCTGGCAGATCGGTCCGATAGGTGATCGCGAACAGGTTGGTCAGCTGTGTCGAGTACGCGTTGAGAATCCGCGCAAACGGTTGTCCGATGTCGAACATCACCCCGCGGGTTGCTCTGGCGATCGTGTCGTATTGCGTGAGCACAAGCGGTGCGATGCAGAATGTCCGAAGGTCAGCGCGCTGGAGCATTTCGATCGCTGTTTGCGTTGTCAAATCTGTCCGCCCATTGCCATGCTCACCGCGTTGGTGATACGGCGCATCGGTTATCAGAATCGCAACCCGATTGGCCGAAGGGCGGAACTCGAGCTTTGTTGCCTGCCGAAGCGCTTCGAGTGCGTTTTCTTTTTCGTCGAAACCGCCCCATGCTCGCACGCGCGAGACCCACGAGACAAATTCGTTGACGTCGTTGGTGAAGGGATAGACCTTCTCGATAACATCGGAAAACAGGACCAGTGCAAGGCGATAGTCTATCCCGCGCGCAACCAAGCTTCGGATGAATTGTGTGATGTTATCGCGGACGGCGTTGATATGCACCTGCATGGTTGCCGTCACATCGAGCACAACGACGATATCTACCGGCACGCGCTCTTTGATGGTGAGCTTACGCACCGAGAGCACTTGCTTTTCGACACCGTTTTCCAACACCACCACATCACTGGCAGCCAAGGTGTCGAGTGGATCGCCATTTGCGTCCACTGCCTCGACGATAAGACTCACCTCTGGGTAGTACTTGATGTCAACGTTTTGAATTGTTAGGTGGAAGCGCTCTGATTTGGGCCGGAGCTGCGTTTGCAGGAGAATCTGCTGAGGCTGGAGCGAATCTGCTTGGCTATCGCCTACTCCACGTGCTGGAGCAGCAGCTACAATGAATGCAAGGAACGCACATGCAAGCAAGCATCCGTCCATGAATGGAGAAGAGTACGTCTTTTTCTCGCTGCGGTACCTGTGCTGTTGCATGGACACTCTTGGAGGAGCGCCCATAGGACGATGTTCGCTGGAGAGAGCTATCGGCACGACGATCGGGAGCGCACGCCCGTTGCGGCTATCGAATCGTCAGTCGCAACACCGGCGAAACCATGAAGAAGTTTTTGATTTCCCACGGTCGCGGCTCAGCGCGAAGTGGCGTCGAGTACTTGCCTTCCAGGTAGAGCCATTCGCCGACCAATGGAATGTATGCGCGTGCAAAGAGCATCTGGTTGGCATACTGCACGGTCACGCCAAAGGGGAAGGTTGACTGGCTTCGGTACTCGATCCGCGCATAGAGCCAATCAGCAGCTGACGTTGGGTGATAGAGCTGGAGCCCTGCAATGTTGCGGACGAACGCAGTATCGCCCGTTGTCGGGTTACGCCGATATGCCCATTCTTGCACTTCAGTGTAGCAAACACCGAGATCGAACCGGAAGAAGTTTTCTGGACGCTTCGGATCGAGCCACCAATTGTAGAAGAGTGCCGCATTTCCGGTCGTGCGCAGTACGGGGATGACCACGGTCGGATCCACACCAGGAGTGCGGCGGAGTTCCGCTTGGCGGGTAAGTGACGGCGCGTACCCTGCCCAGGTATCCTTTTCAGCACGGCCGGAGGTATCAGGTCCCGTAATAGGGAATTCGACGTTGAAGGTCAAGCCAAGCTGCGGATGGAACGGGGCATTGATGTCCAACCCGAGCGATGCCTTGCCAGGATTGGCGTTGAGCTGGCGGCTGGGCAGAAAGCTCAGTAAGCGATTTTCCAATCCGCCACGGAGGCGGTAGGTTCCGCCAAGACGCAAATTGATCAGGTATGGGATTGGCTTGCTCGTCGTAGGATCGAGATTCTCGTAGAGCGGCCGTTGGACGATGACGCGCGATTCACCCGCCGACCAGAAATGATACCCCACGTTATCGGTGCCGAGGATTGAGCGAATCCAGAATCCTGTCCCACCGATCTTGAGCGATTGCTCGAAGGCGGAAACGGAAATGGAATGGGTTACATCCGTTGGATGCATGAAATCGGTAATGACGCGATATTGCCGCTCAGTCGGTGGTGTTTCGGGCGGAATTTCACGGTAGCAGTACGGACGTTGCGGATCGCTGAGCGTTCCAGCGAGCTTCCGCATGTAGGCATCAACTTCGGAAGCGACGAAATACTCCTCGCCACACTCAACGAGCAGAATTGTGTAGTAATCGTTCGGGTCGCTCTTCGGCGCTGCCGTGATGACGATGTTCTGCATATCGAGTTTGTTTTTATCGCGTCCGTAGAGGATGAACGTTTGGCGAATCTGTAGTTGTAGGTTTGGTTCACAGACACGCCATCGTGGAAAGTAGCGCACAATTTCTGGGTCGATCGTTTTGAGTGCTTGCATGATCGAATCCCGCTCGGGATCTTGTGCGAATGCAGTGCCGAGCGCTGCAGCAGTCGCGATGAATAATGCCAGGGATCGAAGGTGTTTCATTGCCTGCTCGCCTTAAAAATTGTAGACCACACGCACTGTTGGGATGAACACGCTCGCGGTTTCCCACTCGTGGGGATCGCGCAGCAGAGGCGCAAAGTACTGCCCATCGAACCGCAGCCCGATTTGCTGAGAGATGGGGATGAGCAACCACGCTTGCGCAAAGAGTGCATCATCGAAGTACTGCACGCCGAAGCCATAGGGCGTTGTCACTCGCATAGCCATAAAATCAATCCGCGCAGAGACACCACCGATGTAGCGCGTGTCGGTTCGGAACCAGCGACTCACTGCAAAGGAGCTGTCCTGGCGAACAACCCCCCGCGAGTCAATGATTTGGTAGCGTCCGGAGCCGGTGTTTTCCTCCCAAACTTCGCGCGAGTAGATACCGCCACCGATACGGAAGCGGAAGAAGTTGCCGCTGTCGATCGCAATCGCGAATGTGTAGTGCACCTGCGCGTTGAAGCGGATGAGGTAGTCCAGCCCACGCGAGTAGGTTTCACTTTGCTTGACCGTATCTGTCCCGCGGAGCTGCTGGTTGAGCGTTGTTGCACTCTCGAGCATGCGTTGATGGTCGGAGCGACGTGCATCGCCGAAGACGTACGATGCTGCGATGTTGAACACGCCAGTATTGGCATTTGTCACCTTCAGCTGAAAATCGAACATGCCGTTGATCCCCCAGCCGGCGTTGGTCATCGTTCGCTGGACGCCGAGCGTCTTGGCTACCGAGGACCAGCCATTGGTCGGGAGCACTACCCCTAACCGATTCGATCCCCAGAGCGCATTGAGGGTGACACGATCGCTGAAAAACGACGGATACCCGATCGCCTCCAAGCCATAGCGTAGCTCCACTCCGTATTTGGGGAGATTTCGGTTGTAAATAAAACCTTCGCCGACTGCGCTGGGGTCACTGGGTGTGTAATCCCGGTAGCTAATCAGGTCGGGGCTGATGAGAAGTTCTCGGCTTTTCGTGTAATCCATCGCTTGGCCATCGGTTGTACGGATGTACGTCGAGACGTCATCCTCGCTAACTGCGAGACTTACCCCATAGAGCTTGGGGATGAACTGCTCATCGCCGAGACCTTGCGCTTCTGCAGTGACGTTGATGCCCTCGGCTTCGCTCTGCTGAATAACGAAGTTGTAGAGGTACTCGTAGAGCGTCTTTGCTGGAGATCCTTGTGGTGCGGCACTCTGGCGGAGCTGTGTGTAGGTGTAGATGTCCCGCGGTGATGCCAGCACATTCGCCAGGATGCGGCTTTCGCTGTTGGATGTCAGCAGTGCAATGACTTTGAAATCCTTCCCTGCAACGTAGCGTGTCGTTACGACGTACGCTCGTTTGAAGGTGTTGCATTCCCACTGCTTGCGTGCAACAGCGTACTTTGCGTAGTCAATGCACTCACCGCGGAGGATGCGTTTGATTTCCTCGTCGTCTTGCAGCGCCGTTAAATCTGCAGCGCAGCCAAGTTCTGCAACCTTGTCGTCAATTTGTGTTTGCCGAGCTGGGCTACAGGTTTTTGCAACCTCGGTGATGACAGGCTCCGGGTTGAGCAGTTGGGTAACGCCCTTCATTGTCTCGGCGTCGAGTTGGAATATCGAGATATTCCCGTAGCGATAGTTCTTGAACTTGCTCATGATGGAGCGCAACTGCGCATCGCTTGTCTGCGCAAGCCCTTGAGCATTCCAACTTACAAAGAACAACAAGAGTAAAACACCGATGCGGCTGAGCCGCACGAGCACACGTTTCATGCGTCTGGTCCTCCAGTTATTGCCATTGCGAGATTGCATCAGTACGTAATCGGAACGTTGATGACGGCCTTGCCGTCGGCGGAGACTTCGCCATTGCATTTGTTCTTCGCCTTGGCGGACACAATGAGTGTAACGTTCCCTTCGAGCCTCCCTCGGCGGAGGGGTGGTCCATCGAGCCGGAGATCGACTTCATAGCCACCAGCAGCGGCACGCGGGTTGAGCGGTGTCACCTTGTAGCCTGAAACATCGGCTTTCTGCACCACAACCTTGAAATCAAAAATGTCATTTGGTCCGGCTTTGGCACCACCAACGTCAATGATAGGCGGCAGAACCTTGATGTTCTTGACGACCACAACCGGCACGCGTGGATCAACGATTTGATCAAACTTTACATCGGACGTAATGATTTTCGGTGGCCGCTGTTTCGGTGTCCCTTGCAGTGGCCCGTTCGGCAGAAGTGAAACACGCTCTTTCGTATCGGGGTCTTCCCAGAGAATGTCCACTGAGACAGAATTGGCACCGCACGGGATTTCTCGCCGATATTGCAGGCCGCGTACCGGCTGGGATTGCTCATTGCCAATAATCGCATTGATTAGGTACTGGCCTGCCGAGATTTTCTTGCCATCTGCTGGGACTGGGAGGATCTCTAGCTCTGTGCCGAAGTAGCAGTTCTCGACGTTTGCACGGATGTCATCGAGATTTTCCAGCTTACTCTCGAACGATTTGAGCTGGATGGTTTTCTCAGTCGTTTTCCCGATGCGATTTGCATGGGTGATAACGAGCTCGTAATCGCCCGCGGGCACACTCTGTTCAATAACCAACTTGTAGTTGCGGGCTTGTGCACTCGGATCGCTCGATGCCGATGCTTGCTGCGCTGGACCGACATCAATGACTTTGATGGGCAAGTTCGGGTTCGACCGCACCACTGGCAACTTACCTGGATCATACGGACTGGCAGTGAACGGAATCTCAACGCGTGGCAGGCGGTCGAATATGTACTTGGTATCCTGTGCATACACCACCGGGTCAGAGGGCGGCGGAATGTTCGGTTTGACGACGCGCACGTTGATTGCATACGACGCGCGGTTTTGATCAAAAAATGCTGCAGCTCCCGGAGCCAGCAGTTTCGCCAGGTAGCTATAGAGCTCCAGCCGCCGGATCCGTTCAGTTGCTTTTGGATCATCTGCTGGCGACTCTTCCTTGATGCGATTGATCGCTGCCTGAATTTGCTCGTCGAACTCATCAACGGTAATCTTCCCGGTTGCCAGATCATCTGACGAGGGGATAGGTATTCCGCTGAGCTGCTCGACGATGTTCTTCCGTACTTGCAGAAGGTCTTTTACCTTCAGCTGAACTGTGCCGAGATAAACTTTCTCTTCGAGTGGAACTTCCGTGGGCGGAATATCGGTGCGCACCCCGAGGATGCGATTGGTGCGCGAGGCAAAACGCAGCTTATACCATCCCGGCTGCCCCGGTGGCTGGAAACGTACAACAAAAAACCGCTTCTTGTAGCGGCCACCGTTATTCTGCGCTTCGATGTCGGTACGATCCTGCGAGTAGATGAATGCCGAATCGGCTGCATTCGGCGGAGCAAAGCGCGCAATGGAGCCAATTTGGAGTGTCGGTTTATACACTGGCCGACGGTAATCGGTCACTTGGTCAACTTGGAGCTCCAGTCGCTCGAGCGCAAGCAATTTCCACCGTGCCCCATCAACCGGATCGCCAAATTCCTGGCCCTCGCTAAACTTGCTGAAGTCAACGCGCATTTTGCGCAAAGAGTCATCCGATGGGAAAAGCGGTGCCCGGTCAGGTGCATTACTCGGATGGTAGAAAATCTGGTAATCGAGCTCCTGAACATTGGCAAGCTTGATGAGGTTGCGGAGCTTTTCAGCAGCCTCGGCTGGATCAAGGCCTTCGAGCTTATCGGCTGTACTGACATCAGTCACACCGACGATGACTTCGTAGAGCCGATCTTGCTTGACTTGCGGCCCACCAGCAACACGCATCGAAGCATCCTGAAGCGTAATCTCATCCTGCGGACGGGTGCTAATGCTTTCGGTGCCCGCGCCTGTCTGCAGTTGCGAGAGGATGCTCTCGACGATTTTCATTGATTCCTTCTGCTTCTGGATCAAGTGCTCCTCGGCTTCGTCGCGCTCGACGATGATGATCAGAAGCTCGAGAATAACAGCCAGGTAAAGCACAAAATAGACTTTCCCGGCACCGCCTTTTGCCATGGCAGGAACCTTTCAGATGTGATCGTTACACTCTCATGCACCCGCACAGAATGCGGACTGCAAAGGAAAAATGGTACGACGCCTCCTGCACGGATTAGCGCTTGGGTGTTTCAGCTGGCTGTGCTGATTCGAGTCCAGCTTTGGCAGGTGCTGCTGTTGCTTCGACAGTAGCGCTCGATTTTTCGCTCGTCTCCAGCTTTGCCTGCTTTGCCTCGTGCTTGAGCGAGCAGCTCTTCTTTGCAGAGGCCTTCGACATGCAGCATGCAGCTTTCTCTTTGCCGACACACTTACCATCGGGCCCACAGGCCATTGCACTTGTAAACGCGCCCAGCAGCAGGGCAAGTGCGAACATCTGAAGTGCACGCATGGATAGCTCCGTAATGGTGATGAAACAAGCCACGTTACTCCGCTTGTGCAGAGCGTTACGAATATACCAGTTCAAAACGTAATTACCAAATCGTTCGCCTCATCCGAGCGCTGGAATGCTATGAGCAGCCGGTTGTAGTGCCGCAGTCTTCGCACACCGTGCACGAGCCGTTGCGCTTGACGCGCATCGAACCACAAGAATAGCACTGCTCACCTGTGTAGCCGTGCGCTTTTGCCAACTCACGGACGGCTGGTGCTCCACCGCTGGAAGAACGGTGTTCCGCTGGCGGTGGAGCTGTTTCCACAGGTTCCGCTACAGGAGCGACGGGCGTCGAAAGCGGTGCAGCCGCAGCCGACTTGACCACTGCCTCCGGCGGCACTTCGTCAACTGCCTTGACGTGCACAAAGTCGGTGCGGTGGAGGTAATCGTAGCCAATCGAGCGGAAGACAAAATCGAGCACGCTTGTGGCATACTTGATCGCTTCATGTCCTTGCACCGGACCGGATGGCTCAAAGCGTGTGAAGGTGAACGTATCCACCAATTCCTCGAGTGGCATGCCGTACTGGAGCGCTTTCGACGCAAGGACTGCAAAGCAGTTCATCAAACCCTTGAACGAGGCGCCTTCCTTGTACATGTCAATGAAAATTTCGCCAAGCGTGCCATCCTCATACTCACCGGTGCGCACGAAGACCTTGTGCCCACCGACGTATGCTTCGCGGATGATGCCTTTGCGCTTTTTCGGCAAGCGGCGGCGCTCGGCGCGGTGATAGACGCGCTCGACGATGCGCTCTTGAACAAACTGTGGACCTTTCGTCTCATCGAGCGTCTCTTCATCCCCAAGCAGGACGATTTCATCCATCCCATCATCGGCTGCAACATTGAGCGGTTGCGAGAGCTTCGAACCATCGCGGTAGAGCGCAATTGCCTTTAGCCCAAGCTTCCACGACTCCATGTGGACCGTCTCGACATCGGCAACTGTTGCCTCGGCTGGCATGTTGATCGTCTTGGAGATCGCACCGGAGATGAACGGTTGTGCTGCAGCCATCATCTGGACATGCGCCATGAACGGAATGAACCGCTGACCGCGCTTGCCACACTTATTCGCACAGTCGAAGATCGGCAGGTGCTCCGGCTTCAGATGTGGCGCTCCTTCGATCATCATCGTTCCGCAGACGTAGTCATTGGCACGCTCGATTTCTTCCTTGGTAAATCCGAGCGCCAGAAGCATATCGAATGCAGGATCGTCGAGTTGCTCGCGGCTGAAGCCCAGCATACGTGTGCAGAAATCCTCGCCGAGCGTCCACTTGTTGAATGCAAAGCGGATGTCGAAGACACTATCGAGCTGCGCTTCGATCGCAGCGAGCGCTTCATCGGTGAAGCCCTTCTCCTTGAGTCGCGCGCGGTTGATCGTCGGGCAGCCTACGAGCGTCCCATGTCCTTTGCAGTAGCGCTCGATGTCCTCGATCTGCTCTGGCGTATAGCCGAGCCGACGGAGCGCTTTCGACACCGATTGGTTGACGATCTTGAAGTACCCGCCACCGGCAAGCTTTTTGAACTTGACGATTGCAAAATCCGGCTCAATGCCGGTTGTGTCGCAATCCATCAGAAGCCCAATCGTACCTGTTGGAGCGATCACCGTCACTTGCGCATTGCGGAAGCCGTACTGCTCCCCAAGCTCCAATGCGCGATCCCACGCTGCCCGTGCAGCAGCCACCAACGTTTGATCAGCACACTTGCTGGCATCGAGTCCCATCGGAAGTACCGTCAAGCCTTCGTACTCGTGTGCAGGTGCATTGTACGCTGCGCGCCGGTGGTTCCGGATGACACGGAGCATTGGCTCGCGGTTTGCAGCAAAGCGCGGGAATGGACCAAGCTCGCGCGCCATCTCAGCGCTGGTTGCATATGCTTCGCCTGTCATGAGCGCAGTGATCGCGCCGCAGTATGCACGCGCTTGGGGCGAATCGTAGGGAATCCCCAACACCATCAGCACGGTGCCGAGATTGGCGTAGCCAAGCCCGAGCGTACGGTAATCGTAACTCCGCTGCGCAATCGCTTTCGAGGGAAACTGCGCCATCAGCACACTGATTTCGAGCACAATCGTCCACAATCGCACCGCATGCCGAAAATCCTCGACGCGAAAGGCGCCCGTTTCTTCATCGAGGAAATGCGCCAGGTTCAGCGAAGCGAGGTTACACGCAGTATCGTCGAGGAACATGTACTCCGAGCACGGGTTGGAACCGTTGATACGGCCGTCGTTGGGGCAGGTATGCCATTCGTTGATCGTCGTATCGAACTGCAGGCCTGGATCGGCACTCTTCCATGCACTGCGGTTGATGCAGTCCCATAGGTAGCGCGCAGGAACCGTCCGCGCAACTTGCCCCGTGGTACGCCAGCGCAAATGCCACGGGCGATCGGCGAGCACTGCCTCCATGAACTCGTTGGTGACGCGAACGGAATTGTTCGAGTTCTGCCCGGAGACCGTCAGGTATGCTTCGCCTTCGTAGTGGGTATCGAAGACGTCCAATTCGACATCGGTGATTCCTTGCCGGACCAGCGCGAGCGTGCGCTCGATGTACGCCCGCGGCACGCCACGGTGTAAGGCCCTGCGCACCAGCGTCCGCAGCCGAGGATTGCTCGAATAATCAGCGCCACTGGCGGCAGCTTCGGCTGCAATTGCCTTCAGGAACGTTGCGTTGACACGGGAGCCTGTCACAAGCGCAGCGACTTTTTCTTCCTCCTTGGCTTTCCATGTGATGAACTCCTCGACGTCGGGATGGTCAATGTTGACGATCACCATCTTCGCTGCGCGGCGTGTCGTTCCTCCAGACTTGATCGCTCCTGCAGCGCGGTCGAATACTTTGAGGAAACTCATCAAACCCGACGAAACCCCACCGCCAGAGAGCTTTTCGCCCTTGGCACGCAGTGGCGAAAAGTTCGTGCCCGTGCCCGAGCCATACTTGAAGATGCGGGCTTCACGCGTCACTAAATCGAAGATTCCTCCCTCGTTGACCAAATCATCGGCTATGCTCTGGATAAAGCATGCATGGGGTTGCGGCCGCGTGTACGCCTCGGCGGAGGCTTTCAGTTCGCCTGTTTCTGGTTCGACGTAGAAGTGCCCCTGCGGAGAACCGGTAATACCGTAGGCCCAGGCTAATCCAGTGTTGAACCACTGCGGCGAATTCGGCGCTGCCATCTGTGCCAGGAGCATGTAGGCAAGCTCATCGTAGAACGCTTGAGCGTCCTCGTCGCTATCGAAGTAGCCGTAGCGCTTCCCCCACTCGGTCCAACACCCTACTAACCGATGGACAACTTGTTTGACCGAACGCTCACTCCCAAGGATCGGATTGCCCTCGCTATCGCGCAGCAGATTCCCCTGCTCGTCGTACTGCGGCACACCAGCACGGCGGAAGTACTTCTGCGCCAGAATATCGGTGGCCACCTGCGACCAATGGGCCGGAACCTCGATACCATCCATCTGGAACACCACCGAACCGTCCTGGTTGCGGAGCACCGACGACCGCGTGGTGTACTCGAACATGTCGTAGGGACTTTTCCCTGCCTGAGTGAAACGACGGTGGATTTTCATGGGAGTCTCCTCGGGTGGAATGCAAGTAGTGGCACAAACGACAAACGTTCTCCAGCCGCTGCTGCCGTGCGACTGCCCGAGATGGATTCGGAAGCAGAAAGGAGAACACTCAAAAATCGGCATTGACATGGACATTTGCAAGAGAAACTTTTCCACGCTCGCTGGCATGATTTTTAGCGTCCGCGCACATAACTTTGCAGGGTGGATGCTTCGTTTTGCCTGGCGATGGTCTATCGCATCAAATACTTGCTCGGCATCATGGCAGCGCTCTTTGGGCTGCTCTATCTGCTGATCGGTATTGTCGGCTGGAGCGAAAGTGCCACAGCGACCGATCGTTGGATGCCATTTGCGCTCGGAAGTGTGCACGTAGGGCTTGCGACGCTCCTGTTTTGGACAAGCAGCCGCGAGCGGCAACTCGAGAACGCACGGCTGGAACGTTTACTCCGCCTTGTACTGCGTGAGCAGGCATCAGTCGGCGCACGGCAGTTTGCCGAACTTGCGGGAATTTCCCCAAGCGAAGCAGAAGAGTTCCTCCGATGGGCAAGCCGTCGGCGGTCGAATCTTGTCGCAACAGGAGAAGGTAATGCTGTTCGCGTCTGGGCGCGGCACAGCCTGAACTAAACTGCCAGGAGCGCTCCTACCAAAATGCCCACTACCATCAGCCCCCCGTAGATCGCCTGCAACTGCGCATGCATTGGCACAACGCGGAGAAACTGTTCCGAAGCAGGATCATCGCTCCCATCGAGCAATGCAAGCGCACGTTGTGCCCATGGGAAACTCCCCCACGCCACGAGTGACCATGCAGGAATCGCATAGCGTTCACCTGCCGTTGCCAGCACAATAAACCCGTGGAGGATAAAGGCTCCCCAAACGAACCCCTTCCCAAGTGCAAGCGATCGTCGCGCTGAGCCGACAGCCAGCGATAGCGTGAGCGCCCCTGCGCTTTGATCGCCACGCCGATCCCGATGATTGTTCGCATGGAGAATCGCTGCAATGAGCAGGCTTTGCGGGAGCGAAAGTAGAAGAACGCTGAGCTCGGACTCAAACGACGAGTGTTGCCAGGCTTGCACAAGGTACGAGCCAAGCGTCATCAGTACACCAAACGACAGCATCACTTGCAGTTCGCCGAGCGCGCGATGCTTCAAGGAAAATGGCGGTGCGGTGTACGCCCACGCCGAGATCGCCCCGATCGCAATGACCCATGCAATCGCTTCGCCTGCACGAATCAAAAAGTATGAAGCGATGGCGAGCGCAATCGCAGAGACCACCGCCAGGATGCGCAGAAACTCCTGCATGCGCAGCTTGCCGCTGACCAACGGATTCATCCTGCCCGAATTATCAAGCCGATCAAGCCCTGAGCGCCAGTCGAAGTAGTCGTTGAGAAGATTGCTCACACTGTGAATCCCGACACACCCGACTAACGCGAGCGCAGCATCGAGCAGCGAAAACGAAAAACCTTGCTCCCGACCGTGGAATGCAACCGCGGCAGCACTCCCCAGCAGCGAGGGAAATGCCGACGCTGGGAAAGAAAATGGACGTAACGCCTGCCAGGCCTGCCGGAGCGTCATCACCAATTACCTCGTCTCGATGACCACACATGCAGCTGCATAGTGCTGCGTATGCGAAAGCGAAAGGTGCAGTCGGTATCCTGCCCACCGCTCGGCAAGATCGCCGCTGAGCACAAGCATTGGCATACCACTCGGTGCATTGATCACGCCACACTCACGGAACCGAAAGCCGTTGGTCACCCCGGTCCCGATCGCCTTGCTGAAAGCTTCCTTCGCGGCAAAACGTGCGGCGTAATGGAGCATGCGCGTTGCTGGTGCACGGTCGCAGTACTCCCGTTCGACATCGGTGTAGATACGCCGTAGGAAGTGCTCCCCGTAGCGCTCGATTGCGCGCGCGATGCGCTCGACCTCGATGATGTCAATCCCGACGCCGGCGATCATTGCGCTGCCTCTTCCAACTGTCGCATCGTAAAGAGCGAGCGTAGCTCGACTCCTTTTGACGCCAGAAGCTCCCGCCCGCCTTGCTCGCGGTCAATAACGCAGAGCGCGGTATCTACACGCGCACCACGCTCGAGGAGCGCTGCAATGCTTTCGGCAACCTGGCCGCCACTGGTCACCACATCTTCGATCACGACCACGCGGCGCCCCTCGATCGGCGCACCTTCGGCCAGCTTGCACGTACCGTACGATTTCGCCTTCTTCCGCACAAATGCCATCGGCATGCCCGTAGCAAGTCCGAGTGCAGTAACCAGCGGAATACCGCCGAGCTCAAGCCCAGCGAGAACCTCTGCATCCGGCGGCACGAGCAGCGCCAAGCGATCGGCGATCCGGCGAAGGAGCGCCGGGTCACATTCGAAAAGGTACTTGTCGAAGTACACGTTGCTCCGCTGTCCGGAGCGCAAGAGAAAATCGCCCTGCAAATGAGAGCGTTCATAGATCGCACGAGCAAGGTCACGATCCATACACGCGCAGCCTGCCTGTTGCACTTGCACTGCGAAGATACCGCCCCCTTGCAGGCGCTGCGGTAATTTCGCGCCCATAGTTCCCTCACCGGAGCACCGCCAATGCTTGATCTGCGCTTCATCAGAGAGCATCCCGACATTGTCAAACGCAACGCCGAGAACAAGCAGCATCCCATCGCGCTCGACCGAATCCTTGCACTCGATGCACGCCGCCGTGAGCTTGTTCGCCAGAACGATGAGCTCAAGCATCAACGCAACCGCACAAGCGAACAAATCGCCCAGCTGAAAAAATCCGGCAGCGACTCGAGCGAACTCATCAGCCAAATGCGCCAGCTCGGAGAACGCATCAAAGCCAATGACGACGAACTTCGCACTATCGAAGCCGAACTGGAAGAGCTCCTCCTGTGGGTACCGAATATTGCACATGAAAGCGTCCCTATCGGCGCCGACGCGCGCGGGAACGTCGTCGTCCGTTCCTGCGCCGAAGAAATCCCCGCCGAGTGGCGTCGCAGCCATCTGGAGATCGGCACGAAGCTGGGAATTCTCGACTTCGAGCGCGGTGCGAAAATCACCGGCAGTGGCTTTGCATTCTACGTCGGCAAAGGCGCTCAACTGGAACGTGCGATGATCTCACTGTTCCTCGATGTCCACACCCAGCGCCATGGCTACCGCGAAGTCTGGCCACCGTTTCTGGCTAATCGCGCCTCGATGACCGGAACCGGCCAGCTACCGAAGCTCGCCGACGACATGTACCACTGCCCCAGCGATGACCTGTTCTTGATCCCGACCGCCGAAGTGCCGCTGACGAACTACTACCGCGAGGAAATACTCCGTGAAAGCGAGCTTCCAATCAAGCTCTGCGGCTACTCGCCCTGCTTTCGTCGCGAAGCGGGAAGCTACGGGCGTGACACCCGAGGCTTTCTGCGCGTCCATCAGTTCAACAAAGTCGAGCTGGTCAAATTCACTACGCCGGAGACATCGTACGACGAACTCGAGCGGCTGGTCGCCGATGTGGAAACGGTACTCCAGCTCCTGGAGCTGCCGTATCGTGTCGTCCTCCTCTGCACGGGCGACATGAGCTTTGCCAGTGCGAAGACCTATGACTTGGAGGTTTGGTCACCGGTCGAACAGCGGTACTTGGAGGTTTCCTCCTGCTCGAACTTCGAAGCGTTCCAAGCGCGGCGCGCGCAGATTCGCTTCCGCCGGAATGACGGCTCGCTCGACTACGTCCACACACTCAACGGCAGCGGGCTTGCCACCTCGCGCATCATGGTTGCCTTGCTGGAGCATCACCAATTGCCCGACGGACGAATCCGCATCCCGGAGGCACTGCGTCCCTACATGCGCTGCGACTACATCGAGTAGCCGCGCGTACGCGCATCGCCCGGCGCAGCGTGACCGCCGTTGCCAGGAAATATCGAGCCACGCCATTCGTTTAGTGCCTGCGTTTTGTCGAACTTTACCGGCAGTTCCTCCTATGCAAGAGCCACAACCAAAACCGGAGATCGCACCAGAACTCGAACGGAGTTTCATCGGGAGTACAATTGCGCGCACGTTGCTCGAACAACGCAAAGTGTTCCTCTGGGGGCAAGTTGACGATGACAGCGCGCGCCAGGTCATTGATCGGTTGTTCTACCTGGATACGATCGAGCCAGGGAAAGAAATCACGCTCTACATCAACTCGCCGGGCGGATACGTCACCGCTGGCATGGCGATCTACGATGCGATGCGCGCTCTTCGATCGCCCGTTTCGACCGTCTGCATGGGGCTTGCTGCTTCGATGGGCTCGATTCTGCTCTCTGCCGGCGTCAAGGGCCGGCGGTTCATCTTCCCGCACGGTCGCGTGATGATCCACCAACCAAGCGGCGGTGCAGCAGGCACCAGCAGCGACATCGAAATTCAAATGCGCGAGATTCTCAAAATCAAGGAACTCAGCGCACGCATCTTGGCGGAAAATACCGGCCAAACCATCGAACGCATCATGCGGGACTTCGATCGCGACTACTGGATGGACGCTCAAGAATCGGTCGAGTACGGCATCGTTGATGGCATCATCGAGCGCTTCAGCTAATCGGTTCGTGATCCGAGCGCCAAGCTCGCCAAGCGAATGGGAAGCTTACTACGCGCTCCGATACCGCATTCTCCGTCAGCCGTGGGATCAGCCCCCAGGCTCTGAGCGCGACGAACTCGAGCCGATCGCATGCCACCGCGCTGCCATTGAGCAATCCACTGGCCGCATCGTCGGCTGCGGACGCATTCACCGCCGCGACGACGGCACAGCGCAGATTCGCTACATGGCAGTCGAGGAGGGGTACAGAAATCTCGGTATCGGATCTCTGCTACTGGAGTCCCTCGAAGAGTGGGCGGTCGAGCAAGGCATCAGCACCATCGTGCTCTATGCACGGAGACCTGCTGCTGCATTCTACACGCGGCATGGCTATCGGATCATAGCCCCAGCCCACACGCTCTTTGGAGCTATCGAGCACGTTCTGATGCAGAAACCATGAGCGTTGTGTCATCGTGCCCCTCGGGGTGATGAGCGCTTTCGAGGTGACTTGTCACATCGCTGGGGCGGCCGAGTGCGCGTGCGACGCACTGCTCGGCTTCGGAGGCAATGCGATGGGCTTCCTCGATTGGTGTTCCATCGGGGAACTGCACGTGGAAGTCCACGTACATGCGCTGGCCGGACTCGCGCAATCGCAGGCGGTGGAACGTAAGCATGGGGTAGCGCTGCCGAAATCCCTCCAGGGATTGCCGCGCTTGCTCGACAAGGGTCGGATCGGCAGTGTCCATCAATCCAAGCACGGCACGGCGGACAAGCCGGTACCCTTCCAGCAGAATGTGCGCTCCAAAGGCAAGCGCAAAGAGCGGATCGAGCACAAGCCACCCCGTCAGCATCGCCGCAAGCAATCCGATGACTGCTCCCGCACTCGTCCAAGCATCAGTGAGGATATGCCGCCCGTTTGCTTCGACAACGAGCGAATGCTCTGCTTTCCCCACCCGCACAAGGTACCAACCGAGCACAGCGTTGATTGCGCCAGCTGCTGCTGTCAGCGCAGTACCGAATCCCAAGTGCTCCACCTGCGGGCCAGTGATGAGGCGCTCAATGGCTGTGTAGAGAATTAGCAGTGCCGCAAGGCCGATCAGTCCGCCTTCAAAACCGGCACTGAAGTACGTGATCTTGTCGTGTCCATAGGTGTGGTTCTCGTCCGGCGGGCGATGGCTCCAGCGGAGTGCAAGCCAAGCAAATGCTACTGCCAACTGATGCACAACTGACTCGAGCGCATCGGATAAAATCACGGTCGAGCCCGTTCGCACGTAGGCGTACCACTTGATGGCGAGCATTGCCATCCCGACAGCCAGCGAAATGTTCATTGCGCGCCGCTGGCGGTGCGTGCGTTGGTATGACAAGGCAGAGTCGAGACCGTCCAACAGTCGGGCGTATCTTTGTGCATACAACGCACGAAAATAGCGATGAGCAATCTTACACTGCGGGTGTTAGTCGCGATCGTAGGCATCCCGCTCATTGTCGCTCTGGTCATCGCAGGCAGTTGGTGGCTGGCAGCGTTTATTGCGCTCATTTCGGCACTCGGCGCTGGCGAGTTCTATCGCCTTGCGCAAGCAAAAGGCGCCACTCCACACACTGCGATCGGAATTGCTGCCGCAGCTGCACTTCCCCTGGCGCTCGCCGTTGATCCGGCGCTTGTCCCACCTGTCCTGACGGTCGCGTGCATGGCAACCTTCGTTGTGCAGCTACGCTCTGGACCGGACCGCGCCATTGCATCGGTGGGAGCGACAGCGCTCGGCATGCTCTATCCGGCTCTCCTCCTTGGGTGGCTCCTTCCCCTCCGCCAGTGGAGCGTTGCATCCCCCGATGATGGCGCATGGCTCTTGCTTGTGACCATCAGCGGAATTTGGATGTGCGATACTGCAGCGTACTTCGTAGGGCGGTGGCGGGGGAAGCATCCGCTTTCGCCGCGCACCAGTCCGAAGAAAACATGGGAAGGAGCGCTTGCAGGATTGCTTGCAAGTGTTGTGTGGTGCGGTGTGTTTATCCCCCTTTCGCTCGGATGGGCAGCGCCGTGGCTGGGACTTGCCATCGGCGGCATCATCGGCACCGTCGGGCAGGCTGGGGACTTGGCCAAATCGCTCCTCAAGCGTGATGCAGGCGTCAAGGACAGCTCGGCGCTCATTCCCGGCCATGGCGGTGTCCTCGACCGCTTCGATAGCATTACTGCAACAGCACCAGCAGTCTACGGGCTACTGGTGCTCCTTCGGAGCGCATCAGTCTTACCCTAACCATCCATCTACTGGCCAATGGAGCCTGTTGCACTCATCATGGCAGGAGGAACTGGAGCACGGCTGTATCCACGGAGCCGGCAGGCACATCCTAAGCAACTGATTCACCTGCTCGGCGATGGAACGCTGATCCAGAATACCTTTGCGCGATTGCAACCGGTCTTCCCGCCCCAACACATCTATACCGTCACTACCGAAGAACTGGCTCCCCTGATTTCCGAGCAACTCCCTGCGCTTGAACCAACGCAAATTATCGTTGAACCATTCCGCCGCAACACTGCAGCTGCACTTGCGCTGGGCACGGTGATCCTCGAACGCATCTATGGCACCGACGTCATCGTTGCAGCCGTACCGTCGGACCATCTGATTTCGAACGTCCGTGAGTTCCAGATCGCCCTCGAAACTGCTGTCGAGACGGCAAAACATGCCGATGCAATCGTTACCATCGGTGTTGTTCCCTCACGTGCAGAAACTGCGTTCGGATACATTCAAGTTGCCGACGAACCACTCACTGAGCAGTTCGCTGTACCAGTCTATCCCGTCCGTGCATTCGCCGAAAAGCCCGACGCTGCTACAGCAGAACGTTTCGTCAGCGCGGGGGACTTTCTTTGGAACACGGGGATTTTCGTTTTCCGTGCCAATGTGTTCTGGAAAGAGTTCGCTGAGCATTTGCCCGACTATGCAGAGCTCTTCGAGTCGCTCCGGCAGGTACGCGATCCATCCTCATTCCCCGAAGCAACCGAGCAAGTCTACCGGCGGATCCGTGGTATTTCGTTCGACTACGGCATTTTGGAAAAAACTCACAATGTGCTCTCCGTGCTCGGTACCTTCGAGTGGAGCGACCTAAGCTCGTGGGATGAACTCTGGCGTCTGCAGAAGAAAGATCCCCGGCAGAACGTGCTGGAAGGGAGCATCTACGCACTCGACACCAAGCGCTGCTACGTGAGCGCCTACAGCAAGGTCGTCGCGCTTGTAGAGGTGGAGGATTTGATCGTCGTGGATACTGACGATGTCTTGCTCATTTGCCGGCGTGGATCGAGCCAGCGTGTCGCTGAAGTTGTGGACATGTTCCGCCGCAAAGGGAACACTCCGCTCCTGTAGGCATGCAGCAGATTGGCAAGTTTGTTGTACTGCTTCCGACGATGCG
>BEHW01000019.1 GCA_002898675.1 bacterium HR20 | reverse complement strand
AGTGCTGCTTCGCGCTGCGAACGAGGAATCGCAAGCAGCACATCTCGCGCTACCGACGTGATGATCGGCGTTACCATGATCGCCAAAATCACCGCCGCGCTGAGCATGCTCGGTCCGGTCGCCGGTGGTGCAACGAGCGGGATGGCCTCGCCCCAGGTTTCCGCAAGCGGCATCGAAACATGCTCCAGCAGCCACGGCACGAGCACAAATATGCCCCAAACACCATAGACGACGCTCGGCACCGCTGCCAGTGCCTCGATCAAAAATGACAGGACGCTGCGCACCCACCCTCGTGCGATCTCGACCAAGAACACTGCTGCACCAAGACTCAGCGGTACCGCCAGAAGCAGCGCAAGCAGCGAAGAAACAAGCGTCCCGTAGATAAACGGCAGCGCGCCGAACTGCTCTGCAACGGGGTCCCAAACGCTGCGGGTGAGAAAGCCAATTCCGAACGCCTCGATCGAAAGTCGGGATTCAACCACAAGCTGCGCAATGACTGCTACGAGCGTTACGAGAACGGCGATGCCCGCCAGCAGACACAATCCGAAAAACACGCCATTCCCTACCGCACCACGCCATGGAAACGCAAAACGCCGTCCCTGCGGCATAGTACGAACGCTGGAAACTTCGGCTGCCATTGTCACAGAGAAGGTGTTCGCTCCGCGAAAATACTGGTCACGCTTGACCTGCTCCCGCACGGAAGAGGTAAAATCACCATAACATCGCTCGAGCGCAGAGAAAACAAACGCGCCCTGCCGCAAGAGGCAGGGCGCCTACGTTGCACCCGCTACGCTCACATCACCGCAGAACAACCAGCGGAACAAACACCCGACCACCGCCTTCAGTCCGCAGCTCTAAGCGATACATACCTCCCGAAACTCCACCAAGCTCGACCACCGCACCACCAGCCGGCTCCAATCGCCACTCCACCGGCAACCGGCGACCGCGCATGTCCCAAAGCACTACCTCCGCGATCCCAGACACCCCAGACACCTTCACCCGACCATCCATCACCGGATTCGGCTGCACGACAATACCTCCCACACCTTCGGGCCCCTGCACCAATGTTGTGGTCGTATCGAGCAACTTCTCGACATCCATCACGTACACTCGACCATTATGGTTGCTCACTAACGCTGGGCTACCGCAGGTGAGCCCGACTAAGTAGCTCAGCTCTATCGCCAAACTATCGCTCAGCCGCACCGACTCCCGCGGCGAAAATCCTCCGCTCGGCCACGGTCGCCACGAATGGATCGCTTCAAGCAATTTCGGCGGTCTAGTCATATCCGATGATACGAACATCTTTTCGCCCAAGAGCGCCACCCACCGCGGCTCAGTCCGACGTGGCTCACTGATTGCATCTATCCGCAAGTGCTCAAGATCATAGCGGATGATCACAAAGTTCAATGGCTCTTCTTCCTCTCTAGGGGTGACCCGTATTATCCGATCATTGATGAAGTAGATGTACCGATCATCGCAATCGGCAATCACCGCACCCGGGATCGGATACCACGTGATGTCCTCGAGAATTTCACTCCACGGTATCTGGACTGATATCCACTGCCCTGTTTCCATGTCCAAAATCTCCGGATTACTCGGCGTCGGATCAACGCGCAAATCTTTACTCAACCACAGCACAAGCTTCGTCCCATCCCTGGTAAATGCAAATATATCCGGTCCGATCAATGACCGACGACGTAGCACCGGCTCTAACCGATCGCTTCCAACTCTGTACAGCTCAAACCAGAACGTATCGAGCCGATAATCTATCGGATGGATATACTCCGCGTGCGCCGCAACGTACACTCCTCGGGGCGTGACCGCTACCCGGGTAAAGTACCGCAACGTCGGCTGCTGGGATGTATCAGACTCCCAGTACTCCAGTGGCTCCAACCACCGATTCTGTGAGACCGAAAAGCGATCAACCCGCGGTCCAACCGCAATCACCACATCCCCATCGCTCGCAATGTCCGTGTAGTGCCAAAATGGGAATCGCGTGCGTTTGTCACGTGCATTGTACGGTGGACTATACCGAGGGTCAAACTCCCGCGCACGCTCGTTGAACCCATAACGGAATCCGTAGGGTAAATTCTTGCCGACCATCCATTCACCATCAAGAACATCGGGGAATGTAGGCGTGGGATCTCCTACTTGTCGTATTACACGGCTGTATAGACTATCCTTAGGCTCATAGTTACCACCGAAGGTTCGGATCCACCACCACCGCCCAGTGGCATCCTGTGTGGCAGTCAACTTTTTAAGTGCATCGCTGTTGGCTTGCCAGATGAATTTCTTCAGAATCTGTCCATTGGTATCGGTCGCTGCAATAGAGAGCAGCGCGATGACCGTCCAGACAAGGTACGCTCTCATTGCTCGTGCTCCTAAAGTGTTCAACAACCATCTTCGCATGGCTTATTACCGTATTTCTGCTGTTCGGTACATTGTCCAAGCCGCACCTTTTCAATGAGGTGAATTTCATAGCCCGACACCCTGTCCACATATTGCTTCGTGCAAAGCTTGTACCGGCGAAGGCAGCACGTCTGCCCACACGATTGCCATCGGCTCGAACGTATGTACCAATTCCCTGATCCTGGTGGACGCTCGTACTCCAAGTCGGGAGGATCCAGTCCTTGATCACATTGCTTATCGTAGCTTCGGTCAATCTTGTACTCGCATCCAACCCATATGCCACAGGCTGCAGTGTAAAGATTGACGAAAAAGTTGCCGTCTGGACATGGGGGCGTGTTGTACCAACCACCATTGAGTGTATCTAGGTGAATGAGAGTTAGTACTAACCACTCCAATGCTGACTGGTTCTGCCGGTGGAAGAACGTCCACGTATCCCAACCTTCGCACCCACCTATGAGGTGTGTTTGTTTCCAATCAATGTAGAACTCAACTTGTCCCTGACACTCTCGGCGACAGTAATGAACCTCAACCAAGCAGTCAATCCCATCTTGCAAGAGGATTTGCTGCGTTTCGCACCTCCAAGGCGTTGTGCATGGATTACTGATCAACGAAGCGCATGGAAGCGAGTCCAATTCTGGAAGAAGATCCTGCTGTGCGATCACTGGCACCGGTGTCTGCATCGCGATCAGTGCGCAGAGAAGAGAAGAGAAGAGAAGAGAAGAGAAGCCCTGCGACGTGCAGTGCATTGTGTAGCCATGGCGGCCTCCATCAGTGATTGTGGGACATACCGTGAACTTGCGCGCGCAAAATAACACGCAAATCGTTACATCGTTACAAACAAACAAAATATTTTTTTGCTGCGCAGAACCTGCCATTTGGCATGATAGTTGTAATGTCACGCCAGCCACTGCGGCTCGCTGAGTGCGGAGTACGACAGTGGCTCCTTCATACTTCCCTCCCCCAGTCAGCGTGGTAACGGCAGGATAACTTTTCGACTGCATTTTTGCATCGGTCGTAGCGTTCTGCGATTGCTCATGCTCCTGGTTCGCGTAGTAATTCTGTTCGCACTCAGCTGGGGCATTCTCCTTGCCCAAGCATCCATCAATGCCGGCCCGATGGTGGGCTTTGCAGATATGCGCGAAGTCCATGTGTGGGTGCAGACGACTGCTCCGACGCAGGTTGCGATCCGCTACTCCGACACCGCCGAATCGCTGCGTTGGTATTGGACCCAGCCGCAAGCAACCAAACGCGAAGATGGCTTCACTGCACACATTGTCGCCGATAGCGTCCAGCCGGGCCGTGTGTACCGCTACGAGGTGTATCTCGACGGCCGCCGCATCGAACGCCCGTACCCGATGCTCTTCCGCACTCCACCGCTCTGGCAATGGCGAACCGACCCGCCAGCATTTCGTTTCGCGCTCGGTTCATGTGCGTACATCAACGATCCACCCTACGACCGGCCGGGTAGGCCATACGGTGGGAACTACGAGATTTTCCGCGCAATCGCAGCAGAGCAGCCGTACTTTTTCCTCTGGCTCGGCGACAACGTGTACCTGCGCGAGCCAGACTGGAACACGTGGACCGGAATACTTCACCGTTACACGCACGACCGCGCAATCAAGGAGCTCCAGCCATTGTTTGCTGCAAGCTCGAACATTGCGATCTGGGATGACCACGACTACGGCCCTAACGATGCCGACCGCAGCTTTTGGAATAAGCTCCAAACACGCCGTGCGTTCGATCTCTTCTGGGCCAATCCGCCGGCAGCGTTCTCCGATGGCGGCATCACGACCAAGTTCTCGTGGGGCGATTGCGATTTTTTCCTGCTCGACGATCGCTGGTGGCGTAGCCCGAACAATCGCAAAACCGGCGAACGCAGCTACCTTGGCGAGCAGCAACTCCAGTGGCTCATTGACAACTTGGTCTATTCGACGGCAACGTTCAAGTTCGTCTGTGTCGGCGGGCAGGTGCTCAATCCCGTTGCACGGTTTGAGAACTACGCTACGTATCCAGACGAGCGTCAGCGCTTGATCGAGGCAATTCGGCGTGAAGGTATTCGCAATGTCATATTCCTGACCGGCGATCGCCACCACACAGAGCTGAGTCGCTACGCCGAGGGCGATAGTCTTGTGCTCTACGACTTGACGGTATCGCCGCTGACTTCTTCCCCTAACGTCAATGCTGCCAGCGAGCCGAACACGCTGCGAGTCGAGGGAACACTTGTGATGGAGCGCAACTTCGCAACGATTGACGTCGAGGGACCGGCAACTCGCCGTCAGCTCCGAATCCGCGTCTTCGGTGCCGATGGCAGCATCAAGTGGGAGAGGATTATTCCTGCTCAGCCGCGTTGATGGTGCGTGGGGTACAACTGCCCTTGGTACTTATTCGTCACTTATCGGCCTATAGCTCAATTCCTCGTTTATTCGATGCACATCGGCAGACTCCTTTTCACCCACGCAGCACCGATCATTGCCACCGGGCGCAGACGCGCTGTCACGCCTGACGACATGCTCCCCTTCGACAGGCGGCTCGACCCGGCTGAAGCTGAGCAGATGCTTGGCTCGGTGGATTGGCGCTCCCCCTGGCGAGCGCTCTGGCAGTGCTTTCGGTCCGCCGGCACGCCCTCCCGCCGAGCACTCGCACTCAGCCTTGGGCGACTTCCGCTTGTGCTCGCAGCGCCGCTGCTGCTCCGCGTATTGCTGGAACACCTCACACTTCTGCAACAAGGCGCCACAGCAATCGCACCCACACTCGCGCTCGGCATCGCACTTGCACTCACTGTTGCTGCCGATGGCGTCGGCATTCAGCACTACTACTACAACGCACTCTGGACCTATGCGCGCATCAGCGGGGGTCTCAACATGCGTATCTACCGTCATGCACTCGCGCTCGACCGCCGAGCACTCCAGCGACGCCATACGGGCGATATCGTCAACCACATGGCAAGCGATAGTGAGGGCATCGCGGAGCTTTCGTTCACCCTGCCAGAGATGCTCTCGAGCCTCCTCTTGATTGGAGGAAGCCTTGCAGTCCTCGGTTCGATCCTTGGCGTCGCTGCACTGGCTGCAATCGCTGCACTCGTGGTGCTTGTTCCGCTCTCCCACACAGCAGCGCGCCGCTTCGCACGAACCGACAACGAACTCTGGACTTGGCGCGACAAGCGCGTCTCGCTGGTCTCGCAAGTCTTGAGTGCAATTCGCTTGGTCAAGTACTTTGCCTGGGAACGCCCAATCGAACGCGAAATCAGCTCGCTGCGCCAAAATGAACTCGCTGCTGCTCGCCGCCTTGTGCAGAACGAAGCGCTGAGCACGGTCTTCTTCTTGGCATCAACGACGATCGTTGCGCTCATCGGTTTTGGTGTGTATGTGCTTGTCGGGGGGGAGCTGAGCGCTGCCGTGGTCTTCCCAACGCTGCTGGTGCTGATGCAACTGGAAGGCCCCGTCGGTCACCTGCCGCACTTCATCAAGAACACCGCGCATGCCTACGTCGCTGCAGAACGTCTCGGTGAATTCTTCCGGCTGCCAGGTATCCCAAACCATCCGACCGAAGCAGCACCGTGTACGGCTGCGCCTGCTCTCTGCCTGGAGAACGTTTCAGTCCACTACGACGAGGGTACGCGTGCGCTTGATTCCATCTCGCTCCACGTCGAGCAAGGGAGCGCAATTGCAATCGTCGGCCCCGTCGGGAGCGGCAAGACCACGCTCCTCCATGCGCTCTTGGGCGAAGTAGCAGCTGAAGGACGCATCGAGTGGCAGTCCAGCGACGGCACGCCCTGTCTGCCCCGCATCGCGTATGTTGCGCAAGAGCCGTTCATCCTCAACGCAACCGTTCGCGAGAACATCCTCTTCGGCAACGCTTTGGACGAAGCCGAGCTTGAGGCAATCATCCGCGACGCTGCGCTGGCTGAAGATCTTGCGGCACTTCCAGCAGGCTTGGAAACCGAGATCGGCGAACGCGGCGTTACGCTCTCCGGCGGTCAGAAAATGCGGATCGCGCTCGCACGGGCTGCTGCAGCCCAGCCGAACGTCGTTCTACTCGACGATCCGCTCGCCGCGGTAGATCCGCGTACCGAAGCACACCTTGTCGAGCACTTGCTCTTCGGACGGTGGCATGCAATTACACGCATCGTCACAACGCACCGCTTGGAGCATCTGCGACGTTTCGACCGAATCGTCGTGCTCAACGCCAATGGCAGCATCGAAGCAGTCGGCACCTTCGCAGAACTACTCGAGCGCTCCGCCAGCTTCCAGAGACTCATCGAGGAGTACCGCCAGACCCAACAGCCGCACCAACAGCCACTGCAGACAGGCGCTGCCGTGGTCTCTCCAGAGCATCGGTGGAACGGGAAGCTTGTCGAAGAAGAGGATCGTGCCGTCGGGGTTGTCAAAGCCGAGCTGTTCTGGTACTATCTGCGTTTGTTCGGCGGTAGAACGCCCGCACAGACAGCACTCATCCTGGGCGGGATGGCGCTGCTTGGAATTGCGATCGTCGCGCTGCCAATGCTGCAAAGTCTCTGGCTCGGCAAAAGCGGACAGAACGCCCCCTGGACAGTGCTCGGCATCTACGCTGCATTAGGCATTGCCTCGCTTGCAGCGCACTATGCCGAACGTCGCGTGTGGATGGAGCGGGCACTTGTCGCAAGCGCCCGAATTCACGAGCGCATGCTCCGCGCTGTGCTCCGCGCACCGCTGCGGCTGTTTGATTCAACCCCCAGCGGACGCATCCTCAATCGGTTTGCGCGCGATACCCAAGCAATTGACGACGAACTTGCCTGGAACTTCGAAAGCGCAGTCCGTTCCTTTGCAGCAATGCTCGGAACACTCGTGCTCATCGCAGCAGTTGCTCCGCTGGTGCTGCTGATTTCGGCGCCAGCACTGGTGGTGTACTACCGCATCCAGCGCGACTACCGCCGTGTCGCTCGCGAAGCCAAACGCTTCGAGAGCATTGCGCGCTCCCCGCGCTACGCCTTGTTCAAGGAGACGCTCAGCGGTCTGCTCACGATTCGAGCATTTGCGCAGCAGCGGTCATTCCTGGACCGATTCGATCGTGCAATGCGCCACTACCTGCGGATGTACTGGAGCAACATTCTGATCAACCGTTGGTTCTCGGCACGCGCACCGCTGGTCAGCAGTGTCATTGCGCTGGTAACGGCGATCGTTCTGGTAGCGATGGTCGCAAGCGGCTCGCTGAGCGCGGGCATCGCCGGCGTTGTGCTCACGTACACGATCACGTTCTGGGGAAACTTGAACTGGTGCGTCCGCGCCTTCAGCGAAGTCGAGTCGCGCATGACCTCGCTCGAACGTGTCCACGCACTTGGGAGCGTCCAGCCAGAACCGGACGTAACCTGCCCGCCTCCGCTCCAACCATCAGCGCCGTGGATTGATACCCCTTCCTCCACCGATCGAGGCGCAGCGATCACATTCGACCGCGTCTGGGTGCGCTATGCACCGCACTTGCCGTGGGTACTCCGCGACGTGAGCATCGAGATTCCTGCTGGCGCACACGTTGGAATCGTTGGGCGGACAGGCTCTGGGAAAAGCACGCTCTTCCAGGCGCTCTTCCGATTTGTCGAACCAGAGCGCGGACGCGTTCTCATCGGTGGAGTCGAGCACTGTCGCATTCCGCTTGAGCGGCTTCGGACTGCACTCAGCGTTGTTCCGCAGGATCCAATTCTCCTGCTCGGCACAATTCGGAGCAATCTCGATCGGTGGGGACGCTGCTCGGATCGGCAACTGTGGCACGCGCTGGAGATGGTTGGTCTGTCCGATACAATCGAGGCGATGGGCGGGCTTGATGCCCCGATCGGCGAGCAAGGCGGCAATCTTAGCCAAGGGCAACGCCAGCTTCTCTGCCTTGCACGGGCGCTGCTGGTCAACGCGAAAGTAATCGTGCTCGACGAGGCAACCGCGAGCATTGATGTGCTCAGTGATGCTGCGATTCGTCACACGCTGCGCAATGCCTGCCGAGACGTTACCGTCCTGACGATTGCGCATCGCCCTGCTTCAGTCGCCGACGCCGACATGATCGTCGAGCTTGCTGGCGGCAGCGTTGCACGTATCTGGACACCGCCGGAGACTGCTACCCCTTGGCCAGATCGAGCAACGCTCGATATTCTTCCGCCGTCAGAGGCATAACCGACAGGCGCGATTGCCTAAGCAGCACCATCGAGCGAAGCGCTGGTGTCGCTTTGATCGTCGCAAGCGATACAGGGCGGCCGAACCAGCGCTCAAAGGAAAGATCAACGCAGTCCCAATCCCCTTCTGCCGTCGGGTCAGGATATGCCGCCTTCGCAACGCGGGCAAGTCCCACTGCTGCTCGCTCATCGCCACTATGGTACACGACGACGCGATCGCCGACCCGCATCTGGCGGAGATAGTTGCGCGCTTGGTAGTTCCGCACACCTGTCCATGCAGTCGTGCCCTCGCGCTCTAAATCGGCGAGCGAATACTCACCCGGGTCGCTCTTGACGAGCCAGTACTGCTGCATGTTCATTGCCCGTTCAATGCTTGGACAATGAGCTCTTCGATTCGTGCGTTCGGATCATCGGGAGGCTCAATCGTGCGAGTGCTCCCCCCACTGAGCACCAAGAAAAACGTTGGCAATCGCTGCACGTGGAACCGCGCCACGTACGCATGCTTGGTCGAGGCTGTGCGCATCGAAATGATCGCAATCTTACTATCGCTGAAGCCAGCGAGCTCCATGCAGCGAACAAAGTGCGGGAAGTGCTTCTGCGTTCCGTTGCAGCTACAGGAAGGATTGACGAAAAGGTAACAAGAATCGAGCGAGCCGAGCTTTGCTTGGATCTGCGCAACAAGCGCGGGATCGGGCTGGTAGCTGTCCTTTTCCTGGAGAAACCAGGCATAGCCGGGCTGGCGAGCGATTTGGGAAACGGTGAATTCTTCCGCAACGTACTCCGTCGGGGACTCACTACAGCCAACTGCTACTACGATCAACAGGAGAGCAACGCCGAGCGTCTTCATAGTTTTGCCCATTGAAGCGTCCAACAACCGGTGCAAATATCGCACATCTACCTGCACAAACCAAACACGACCGAACGATGATTCGCACGCACCTGGCCAGAGGCTTTCTGCTTGTGCTCCTTGGGGGAATGGCGTTTACTGGTCTTGAGCGTGCACCAATCGAAGAGCAACCGTTTGTGCCGCTGACCGTTCTCCTTGCGGCGGTCGTGGGCGGGTTGCTGCAATTTGCATTGGCGGTGCTCTCTGTATCCAGCTCTGATAGCCGACGTATGCGGAGCATCGCGCTGGGTATCAACGTTACGCTGCTTGCTGTGACTGCTCCAACAGCCATTGGAGCATTCGGTCGGATGCTCACCGGCTCAGTAACGTTTGGCAATGTCGTTACCGCTGCCGTTGTACTGATGCTTGCGTTTGCAGTTGTTGGCAGCATCCGCTCAGTGCGGCAGGGGAACTAAGCACTGGATGCTTTGCCATCCTTCCATCCCACGCGCCGATAGTTTTGCAGCATGGGTAAGTTAGCAGTGCTTCGACTTCGCCCCAGTGAGCACCGACGCATCCGCCAAGGGCATCTGTGGGTGTACCGCGATGAACTCGAGCTGCTACCTCCAGTACTCGAGGCTGGAGCGCTCGTCCGCGTGGAGACGTCGTATGGCTACAATCTCGGCATCGGGTTCTACCACCCAACGAGCAAGATTGCCGTTCGGCTGCTGCTCTGGGATAACGCAGTCAACGAAGATTTTTTCGTCGCCCGCCTGGAGCGTGCGCTGGCACTCCGACGCGCGTTCTACGGCGAGAGCACCGTGTACCGGCTTGCCTTTGGTGAGGCAGATTTCCTCCCTGGCCTTGTCGTGGACCGCTATGGGGATGTCGTTGCGGTGCAGTACCTTTCAGCTGGCATGGACCGCCGCTCGTCACTGATCATTTCGGCGATACGGCAGGTGCTCCCTTCGGTACGCGGAATTGTAGCAAAAAATGATTCCGTTCTTCGTGAAAAAGAAGGGCTGCCAAGAGAGGAAGCGATTCTCTGGGGGAGCGTGCCCGATTGCATCGAGCTTGCCATTGGACGCATTCGCATGCACGTGGACATCCTCAGTGGGCAAAAGACAGGGCTCTACCTCGATCAGCGCGCCAACTACGAGCTTGTCGCGCGTTTTGCCCGCGGGCGACGGGTGCTCGATTGCTTCACGCACCAGGGCGGCTTTGCCCTGCACTGCGCTCTGAGTGGCGCTGCCGAGGTGGTCGGCGTTGATAGCTCCGATGCCGCACTTGCCTTGGCGCAGCGCAACGCTGCGCTCAACGGTATTGCCGATCGCTGCCGATTCGTCCAGGCAGATGTCTTTGAGTTTCTGAAAGCTGCAGTTGCTCGAAGGGAGCAGTGGGATATGGTCATTCTCGATCCGCCCGCGTTCGCCAAGACCAAACAGCACATCCCGAGCGCTCTCCGCGGCTATGCGGAGATCAATCGCCGGGCGCTGCAGTTACTCGGCGATGGCGGTATTCTCGTGACAGCAAGCTGTTCGCACCATATCAGCGAGGCGATGCTCGCTGATGTCGTCGCCCGCGAGGCGCAGCGCGCTGGGTGCCGCATTCGGCTCATCGCTCGGGGAATACAGTCCCCTTGCCATCCGATCTATGCTCCCATGCCCGAGACAGCGTACTTGAAGCTGCTCATCTACGAGGCTGTGCGGCTGGCAGCACCGTACTTTTGCACCATCTAATCACACTTGCACAGCGGACATCATGCGACATTTTCTGGCGGCGACTGCCATTGGCTTTTTCCTTGCTGGATCGGTCCTGGCTCAGCAGGGCGGCGACCAGCTCGGTGAAATCACGTTCGAGGAGCTGCAGGACAAACAATCCAGCTCGGCATACTTCGGCATCGGTGCTGGATACGTCGGCGGGTTCTGGTTTTACCCAGCCAAGGATATCAGCGCCAATCTGGTCATGCCGTACGCGATGCACGGCGACTACACGGCACCCATTTTCACCAGCGGCATCAATGCATTTCTGACGTTGAGCTTGGTTGGCAACCTCCGGGTTGGATTCGAGGCACTCAGCGGCTCGCAAACGCACACGGAAAGCATGGGAGGCAGCCAGCATCGAGCTGCACTCTCGCTTTCGAGCGCAGCGCTGCAACTTGACTACGCCTTCCCGCTCCTGCGAGGGCTCATTGTGGCGCCTGGGGTGTATCTCGGCCGAGGGACGCTCCAGTTCGAGCATACCAGCGGCCCAAGCAGCGCCGACTGGCCCAACGCCAACGGTAACTTAGGACGGGCTGTCACCAGTACACTTGCGGCACCGTTCTGGCTGGTGCGCCCGACACTTGCTGTCGAGTATGCGGTCAGTGGGTACGCAGCTGTTCGTGCATGGGGAGGCTACAGCGTCACCGCAATGGGCACATGGCAAGAAAACAGCATCACGACGGTCAACAACGTCCCATCGGGCCTTACCGCACGTGGCTTTGTTGTGGGTTTTGGTGTGTTCATCGGTCTGTTCCGCAGCGAGTAGCAGGCCAATCGCTGGATGGGACCTTAGCTCAACGGTCAGAGCAGCGGACTCATAATCCGTTGGTTGGGGGTTCGAATCCCCCAGGTCCCACTGCCCTAGAGCAAATGCCGGCACGTGCGAATCACTTAGGAAACGCAGGGAGAATGTACATGGAATGTCGGTGGGGATGAACCGTTGATGTAGAGCGCACCTCTCCTTTCGCGATGCGGCAGCCGGACGTTGAGGTCACGGATGCTGGCGTGGCTTGCTCTGCGTCAACGCGCAGCGCTCATGGCTTCGAGAGCTCCAGCATACGCTCCAGTGGACGTCGGGCGCGCTCGATGAGGTCGGGATCGAGCCGCACTTCCGGTTCCCCGGTCAGGAGGCAGCGATAGAGCTTTTCGAGCGTGTTGAGCTTCATGTAGGGGCACTCGCTGCACCGGCAGCCTTCTTGCTCTGGGAGTGCGGCAATCAGCCGCTTCGATGGCGCTGCCTTTTCCATTTGGTGGATGATCCCCGGCTCAGTGGCGACGATGAACGTCTGCCGCGGCGAGGTGGCGACATAGCGGAGCAGAGCGCTGGTCGAGCCAATAAAGTCCGCACGCTCGAGGACGACATCCTCGCATTCTGGATGGGCGATGAGTTCGGCGTCGGGATGCTCGGCAAGTTGCTCTTCGATGCGGCGAATACTGAAGCTTTGGTGGACGATGCACGTACCATTCCAGAGAATCATCGGCCGGCCGGTCTTCCGTTGCAGGTATTTGCCTAAGTTGCGATCAGGAGCAAAGAGGATTGGCACATCGTCCGGCACACTGCGGATGATACGCTCGGCGTTGCTGCTTGTGCAGATGATGTCGCTGAGTGCTTTGACTTCTGCGCTGCAGTTGATGTAGGTTATCGCAACATGGTTGGGGTACTGTTGGCGGAGTTCCTCGCGCACTCGGCGATATTCTTCGGCTGGAGCACTCTCGGCGAGCGAGCATCCTGCATTGACGTCTGGGATGAGCACTCGTTTGCTGGGGTTGAGAATTTTCGCCGTCTCTGCCATGAAGTGGACGCCGCAGAAGACAATCACGTCGGCGGTCGTTTCCTGCGCTCGGCGGGAGAGTTCGAGGCTATCGCCGATGAAGTCGGCTAAATCCTGGATTTCCGAGTACTGGTAGTAGTGCGCCAAGATTACCGCATTCTTCTCGCGCTTGAGGCGGGCAATCTCGGCGATGAGCTCTTCATCACCAAGCGTCGTAACAAGCTCGGCACGCTCTTCCATGGCTACCACTGCCCAAGGTGAACACATCGCAGCACCTCAACGTTGCTGCACGTGACAAGACGAACGTAGCCCGCACCTCGTGCGAGCGTGCGAATGTCAAGCAAGCGTGTGGTGCTGGGTATCGCGCGTTGGCGGTGCGAGTCGAGTAGTGGTGCTTACCTGACTGCTAAGTGACGTGCGGTTAGGATTCTCAAGTTCAGGCATTGCGCGTCTTCCCATAACCGGAGTTGCCAGGGTTGATATGGGTTTGCGGTGGATGTGCGGCAGCATGCCGTTCACTGCAACAGGATATTCCGTGTGGAAGGGGCTTTCGTGTACTCATCACAGTGATTCAAACCACGTTTTGATCTTCTGTGCCATAAGGGACCGACGTCTTTCCAAAAATTCGTAGTATGGCGGGATCTCCCCGTCGAGCAACGATTCGGGCAGAGAGTGCATGCGCAGATTTGCCCTGAGTTCTGACATGTCAGTGATACCACCGTACTTTTTCTTGCCACCGCTACATTGCTCGACGAGCTCTTCGAAGTACCGCTGCGGCGGCTTGTCACCAATGGCGATATTGATTTCACTTTGCGCGAGCACGAAGTTGGCGATCTGATTGTACCGCCCGCGGGAAAAGCCCTGCGCCTTCAAATAGTTCTTCGGATAGACGTGATGCACATCGCTGCGATTCATCAGCAGGTCGCGCACGGTAATATCACGCGACAGAAACCCTTTGTCACCGAGCTTCACCTGCGCAGCCTGATACGCGAGGAAGTACGGGCTCTGGGCAGATGAAGTATCCATCAGCTGTGGGAGCATCCCAGTCCAGTAGCTGTCAGGGAGTTCATTTTCAATGACCGATTCGCAATAGCTGGCCAGGCCTCGCTCCTCGATTTGACGGACATCGAAGTCGAAGACCGAATCAGGGCTGCTGGTATAACGCCCGCGCAACACAGACATGGCGTACCAGCGACGTACAAGCCGTTCAAGATCAGCCGGTGGCATCCCTTCGGCTCGTCCACGCAGGTAGAGGATGTAGGCGAAGTTGATCGCGTTGTGACCGCCAATCAAGTCGCTCGTTACGAAGCCGGCCGAGCGGAGAATCATGGTGAACCGCTCAAAGTGCGTCTGGTTGATGAAGGCGAGGATGCCCTTTTTGAGACGGCGGAAGGATTCTTCAGCGATCGCTTCCTCATACTCCTTGGTCTCGAAATTCCGGCCCGATAGCAGCGCCACCAAGTCTTGCAGCCTGCCGCGCTTGAACTCCGATGTAAATGCCACACGCAGCATGTCGGTGTAGGTTGGATCGTAGAGGTCGTCGTTGACATCTCTGAGCCACCGCATCTGATGGAAAAACTCAGAGGACGCGAATTCTTTGTCATTTTTTTCGATGGTCTCCAGAAACTCAGGCGCAACGGCGAGATGGCAGAAGTAGTCAATCGCCCTGCGAAGGAGATTGCCACCGTAGGTCTCATTGACCGCGATTTTGGACATGGCAAAGTCTGCTTGGGAAAGCTCCATGCCAGCCGAGTTTACGCGGATAAAGATTTCGGTGACGGTCTCGATATCGAGGTCCTCGGCAAGCTCGATAACTCCAACATGGTTGTTGATAATCTTGCGGAGTTTTTCAATGGTGGTAAAGACGGCGTCCTGCGACACTCCCGGATTCTTCGCGCAGTAGTCACTGACCAGTTGGAAGAGACTTGTAGTTGGCTCGAACACTTCAGCGATGTCTGGCAGCCAAGCAACATCCTTGCGGATAGCAGGATTGGAGACTTCGAAGCGCTCTTCTCGTGGGTGGAAGGCAATCCGGATGCGGACTGTTTCGTAGTCTTTCGTTAGCACTTCACGACCGAGGAGCGCTGCCATGAGCGCAGTGACCCGCTGCTGCCCGTCGATCAAGATGCGTTTGCCCGCTGATAAGGTGCCATCCTTGAGCTTGACCGTTGGGTTTCGCCACGTAATGAGGTAGCCCACCGGATAGCCCTGGTAGAGAGAATCGAGGAGGTTACGAACCTTGCTTGCATCCCAGACAAACGGACGCTGAATCTCCGGGATGGCGATCTCCCCCGATTTGACCCACGTCAAAATGGTTTCGATTGGATGCGGCGTTACAGAATATCGCTGTGTAGGCATGCTGGGTCTGTCGTCGTTACAATTGTAGGCGTATGGAGAGGAGAACGAACAGCCGGTTCAGCATCGGGGACGCTGCACATCTCTCGCTTGCAGAAGACCCACAGGAGATTCCTCACGATTAATTCATCTTGTAATTCATCTTGCTGCCGAACGTGCACCATCGTTTGTACTGCGATTGCCAACAGTGGCACACAGTGCAAGCAGGGTGGATACTACGCAGGCAAAAATAAACGCAGCTCTTTCTGCACTCCTCCGTCTGCACACGCCGCAACATTCCGATCATCGCGTTCGGCTTGAACTCTCGATTACAGAGATTTGCGCCGCACTACCAAGCATTCCGGCGAGCGCAGCAACATCTCCTCCTACTACCACTGCCCAAGGTGAACACACCGCAGCACGCGAACGTTGCTTCCGGTAACAAGACGAATCGTGTACACACCTCGTGCGAACGTGCGAAGGTCGAGCACGCGTGTAGAGCCAACACGCTCGACGTTCGGTAGCGCAATGCGCTCTCCCAGCGGCGAGAAGACCTCGACAGTAGCATCCTCGGGCACATCCTGCACAAAGACAATCCCACTCGTCGGGTTCGGATAAAGCATAACGCTCGCAGCAGACGACTCGACGCTCAACTCCGAACTACCCTCGATCACAAGATCATCAATGAACCACCCATCATCTTGAACGGAGAGGTTCGAACGGAAGCGAAAGCGCACCAAGACGTCCGTCGGCGCCGACGGCACCGGAACACGCACAGTGGCCAGCTTCCAATCAGCCGGACTGCGGATGCCATCGCTCCACTCTGGGTAGAGCGACCGATTCAGTGAAAGGACACGCTGCCAAACGTTGCCATCGGTGCTCACTTCGACCACGGCACTATCGCGCTCCTCGACCAACGCCGCCGTCATGAAGGCAATCGTCAGCGTGTCGCGCTCGACGCGGATGGGGAATAGCAGCAGCGTATCTCGCTGGCTCGGCGCATACACGCGGCCGGGTGACTCCGTCAAGCTTCGGGGAGGAGAAAACGCAAACTCATCAGTCAGCGCCCAGCCCCCACCGACACGGTACCGTCGCATTGTCGTATCGTCGAAGGCATCGCTATAGCGTGCCTCCACCGGCCCGATGTATGCGATAAATGCAGCGCTGGTATCGCTTCGATTGCCTTCTGCATCGAGGACGCAGACTTGCACTCGCCAATAGCCACGCTCTGGCGCAGCGAAGGGAATATCCACGATCGAACCTGTGTCGCCAGGACTCAAGGGGGCCAGCGTTTGCTCTCTGCCATCGAGCAGCAGTGCAACGCGCGCAAGATTGACCAGCGGCGTGATCCCATCGGCACGTCGCGCTGGCAGTTGAATGCGGGCTGTCGCGTCGAGCGTCGGTTGGCGGCCGTTCCAGACTTGAAGGATCGTCGCTGCTGCGGGCTTGCGTGCACCGCCAGCGTACCCCGTTGCCCAGCGGGGCGCAGAACTATCGCTGCCTGCGACGGTGATTGCGGTATAGCGATGTACCGTGTAGGGCGGCAAGTCGCGGTCCGTGTACGTAGCAGTGCCTCCGGGGAGCGTCGCGATGAGCGAATCGTTGCGCAGGAGGATGATCCGATATTCGTTCGGGTTGAGAGGCTGCCCAAAGCTCCGCTCCACCGGCGGTTGCCACGAAAGCTCGATACGTCGGGGATCGTCGGCGACTGTTGTTGCGCGAAAGTTCCGGACCGGAGCAGGCGCTCGCACTGCGATGGGCGCAGAGTACACATCGCTATCGAAGATGTTCTGCTCGGCATTCCGCATATCAACGCTCGAGGGGTAGATAGTGCCATCGAAGAAGGCACAGCCATTGTAGTCACCGGCAAACACCCCCGAAAGACCTCCACCAACGAAGGGGTTGCGCCGAATATCGAACGCGGTATCGCTGACGGGACGCTCCCACCACGTATCGCCGCCATCGCTGGAATAGGCAACGTACACGCGCGAGTAGCGGTTATCAGGGTCGTCGCGGCTATCGAGCCACATCAGCGCAAGGTCCCCCGTTGTGCCATCGAGCGCAAGCCACTGCCAGAACTGATCGCCGCTGGTATCGCGGTGAACAATCTTCGGCGTTGACCACGTACGCCCGCCATCAGTCGAGCGAGAAAAGTACACGTTCGGCACCCGATCGGCAGCCCACGCAAGGTAGAGCCAGCCACGACGCGGCGAACCAGGAACGGTATCGACCACAAGCACAGGGTACGTTTCCGCACGTGTGCCGCCTTTGAGCGTGTGGTTGTACTGGGTGCCGGTGAACTTCGTCTCGCCCATCCACTGGTAGGTGTGCACAATGCGCGGCTCTGACCACGAGCGCCCGCCATCAGTCGAGCGGGCAAAGCCAATGCCGCGCTGCGTGCCGGAATTCCAGACCACGTAGACTTCCCCATTTGGTCCGGTCGCTGCCAAGGGGAAACTCTGCCCAAAGGTTGTATCAAGCGACGTTCCCGGAAGCACAGGGCCGACGCGAACAGGCGGATGCCAGCTCATACCGCGGTCGTCGGACCAGGTTACGACAATCTGCGTCGAAGAATCCCGATCAATGACCCGCTTCCACGGAACGTAGAGCCTGCCCCGGTAGGGAGAGCTTCCCGCGTGGTCAACCGTGATGTAGTACTTGTCCTCGAAGGTGGAATCAGCCGTCATGGTGCCGGTGTGGAGAATGATGGGAATGTGCGCCTGCCACGATCGCCCACCATCGGTCGAGCGGGCAAGGAAGACGCCGTTTTCACCGCTTGGGGGCGTGGAGCGATTGAATCCGCCATAGACAACGTATGCAGTGCCATCAGGCCCCCACGCGACCGACGGATCGTTGCCAGCGGTAAATCCCGGAATGTTCGGCTTCCCCAGCAGGATGTTCTGCCACGAGCGACCACCGTCGCTGGAAACATACACCCACGCTGATTGGCCGGAGCGATAATCTACCGCCGATGCAATCAGCTGCCGCCGATTGAGCGGATTGACTGCAATACTCGATTCGTTCTGCATTGGGGAATTATCTTGCTCTGGCTCGATGAGGTTCACATTGAGGAAGTCTGTCTCGAAGAATCGCTGCGCAAGCAGGACTGGCGGGATACTGGGGTTGCGCTCAACCGCCGAGGGACGAGCAGTTTCGATGTAGCGCTCCCAGCGGGGTTGATCTGATGGCGCCAGTGCGAGCACAACAGCAGAAACAAGTGAGACGAGGACCATTGGCTATCCTCCACATTCGACAACGTTGCGATTTACGAAATCCGGGTGTGAAATTTCAACACCCCTTTCTATCTTCGCTGCGCAGTCGCACTTCATCCGTCACCCGATGCTGGTCGAATCACTGCACGGGCTTCTCCGTGCGAAACAGTTACCGCGCGTCATCTTCTTTTTTGGCGAAGAAGAGTTCTTGGTCGAAGAGGCAGCTGCCGCGATTGCCGAACGCATGCGCCAGGAAGGAACCGATCCGGTGGACATTGAACTGCTCGACGGCGAGGAACTCTCCATCGAGCAGATTGTCCGCCGCGCCGAGGCCTTTCCGATGGCGAGCACGCAGCGACTGATCACCGTGCGACGCTTCGATCGGACGGCAGTTGGCAAAAAAAACAGCGCGGAGCAGGCACTCTGGTTGCAGTACTTGGCGTCACCATCCCCTGCAACAGTTCTCGTTCTCATGGCAACGGATGGTCGCGTCGTGAGCGAAGAGCTGAAGGGCATCGCTGCAGCGCTATCGAATCCGAAGCAACGTTCGAAGGCAGAGGCGAAGCTTGCAAAGCTGCGATTCCCGTATAACGCACTCCTTACGCATGCTGCATGGCTGGAGATGCCGCGTCTTCCCGAACGCCGCATTCCTGAATGGGTCATCGAACGTTTCAAACAGTATGGCTACGACTGCACACCCGAGGCCGCCGAATACCTCGTTGTGCAGACGGGACCATCGCTTCGGGATTTGGCCAATGAAGTTGCCAAGACGATACTCTACGCAGGCTCCCAGCGTCGCATCACACGGGAGCACGTCTTAGCTGTTGCCGGTGCTTCGCGCGTGTACAACATCTTCGAATTGCAGAGGGCACTTGGGCAGAAGGACCGTGCCCGCGCGCTCTCGATCTTGCACTACATGGTACGCACTGAGCGGCAGGATCTGCTCATCGTAACGATGCTCGCACGTTACTTTCTCATTCTCTGGCGGCTTTCTGAGCTACGGGCTACGACGCCGAACCATAGCGAATTAGGGCGTGCCGTTGGAGTTTCGCCGTTTTTTGTGCCCGAATACGTAGCCGCGCTCAACCAGTACACACCAGCCGAGATCGAACGCGCGCTCGACGCACTCCACTCTGCCGATGTGCAACTGAAGACCACCTCGCTCGATGCGCTGACAGTCCTCGAGCACACGCTCGTGACGATCACCACATAACCTCGGTACACACAAGCATTCAAAAACAAAGAGCGCCGCGTTTCCCAACGCGGCGCTCGTGTGAGGGTACCATGAAACGCGTGTCGCTGTCGCACCTGTTAGCGCACGATGACAAGTGGCTGTGTGCGCACCCCACCTGCAGTTGTGATCCGCACTGCATAGACACCTGCACTCAATGCCTCCGTGGGAAGCACAACGTGGGGTTCGGTTGTCTCTGTTGCCGCAACGATCGTGCCAAGGACTGAAAGCACCTCGATACGTGCAGGTCCTGCACCCGTGCCGAGCTCGATATGCACCGCGTTCGATGCTGGGTTTGGTGCAACTGTGATGGCGCTGAGCGCATCAGGTTCGACAGTGCTCACCGACGCTGGGTCCAAGGTTGCGTTTTGGGATTGCGTTGATCCATTGCCGATCGCAACTTGGCTGATGGAAGATTCATAGTCGGGATGGTCCACAACGAGTTGCCCTACAAGTGGCACCAATCCCTCAATCGCGTAGTAGCCATCATCTTGCGTAATCGCGTACCCCTCAATCCCTGCACTTGAGACAATGGCAACCAGCGCACCGGCAACCGGAACATCGCCCTGCTCAGCCGAGCCAATCTTGATTCGCTCGCCACGCCCTCGAACCCAACCATCGAGCCGCACAATGCCACGCACACCCGCGCGCGGGCGGAGCTTGATCACGTACTGCACCGAGAGCATCGCATCGCCAACTTCAATGCGGGTAGCGTTTCGCCAGCGGAGCGTTGCGAAATCACCGAGCACACAAAACCCTGGGACAAGGTCCCGCGACTTCGGAATTCCAAGGACGACGTACACTCCCGGTTCAAGTCCGCTGAAGCGGTAGTTGCCCAACGAATCTGTCTCGACGGTACGGAATCGCCGGATGCGATCACCTCGCTCGTTGCTATTTGTCAGAATACGGCAGGCAATTGCCCATCCTGCCACACCGTTACCGGCTGAGTCCACTAGTTGTCCGCCGAACCCTCCGGTATACGCTGGCCGATTTGGCAATGCAAAATTTACTCCATCGCGATTGGAGCTAAGTGTGATCTGAGTCGCTTCAGCAATGTTGCTGGTACCATCGTAGTAGAGCGGCAGATACGCATCACTGCGTGGAATCGCCCGTGCGATGTACGTGTAGCGATTCGATAAGCGGATTTCGTAGTATCCCTCGGCATTGGTTTCGGCAGTGAAGGTGAGATCCTGCTGCCTGTCATCATCGGCATGCTCGTCGTGGTGATTGATCGTCGCCATGAATTTCACCCATGCAGCGACACCACTGCCAGACTCACGCGATGTTACCCGTCCGCTGACAGTGAAGAAGTGCTCCGCTTCGCGTGGGGTGACAACGAACACCAGTTCGAGGACCGAATCTGCTCCACACTCGAGCGTCACGATAGTCGCACTATCGGCAGTATTGCTGCTTTCGTACCACGAGGCCCGGTAGCCACGCCCTTCTGTTACGAACTTGTACTGCCCAGCCCCAAGGCGCATGTGGAAGGTCCCAAGATCTCCAACTTCTGCTTTGCCAGCTCGCACCCAAACTGTTTCATTTTGCCGCGTTGCGGCACGATATGCAATCACGACGCCAGATGAAACAGGTTCGCCACTGGTATCACGGACGATGCCTTCGACGAGGACACAACCATCATGCTCTTCCTCCTGGCCGACAACGATCGTCCAATCCTGCATCGCCGAGATCACTTGACCCTGTACCTCGATAGTCGCCTTGATAACGACGCGATATTCTCCGGCACGCTGAGGTGTCCACGTGAGCAGCCCCGTGCTCTGGTCGATGCTCATGCCATCAGGGCCGCTGACAAGCTGATAGCGAATTGTAACACCTTGGAGTGGCGTTTCGGCGCGCGCTTGGTAGCGATACCCCACGCCGACCTGCCCTTTCGTTGGTGGTTGGGAAACAAAGCGGAGCAAGGAATTCGGTGGCGAGTTCGGAGGAACAGTAACAACGCGAATAGGCGTACGCGGGCTTTCTCCATCGCTGTTGTACGCGGTGACGTAGTACGAGTACGTCCCGGAGTCGAGCGGATGATCCGTGTACGTGTACACCTGCGGATCCTGCGAGCCGGCAGGGACTGTCGCAATACGGCTGTACTGCGAGAGGTCTTCCGTTGCGCCTGTGGCACGGTAAACGTAATACCCCGTCGGACGACTTGTTTCCTGCTCCCACTCGCTCGGAAGCCATGAAAGAAGCGCCTTATACTGCCCGGGTGTATCGGTGTATGCACCTGTGGCAGAAAACTCACGCGGTTTGCTGGGCGCAGCAGCAAACACGCTACTGGCAAGCACCAGCGCTGTAGCAAGAGCAATGCGGAGTGTCATCGAACAACCTCACAGATTGTGGAACAATCCAGTGGGAATTTCCCAAGCTCGATAGCAGTAACATGGGCTGGGAGCAACTGGTAACAACAAGCAACCAAACTTTTTGACACCTGTTACACCCTTGGCTGTAGTTTCGTTATTGCATTCGCAAACCGATCCTGTTGGCTTGATGAGTGATACTGGCGCCTTGAGCGATGCCGAGCTCTACGCGCGGATGAGTGACACAGAGCGCTACTCCAAGCGCGAGCGCGATGCGGCATTTACCGAACTCTACCACCGCCATGCACCGCGGGTTTATGCCTACTGCCGCCGTATCATGGGCGATGACGACGTTGCCAAGGACGCCTTCCAAGAAGCCTTCATGCGGTTCTATTCGACCGCAGATCCTCTGCGGACAATGACGAACGTACCGGCGTTTCTCCTCCGCATTGCACGGAACGTCTGCCTCAACATCAAGCGGAGCGCTCACCCAACCCTCGAGTTGGAAGACTACCACAGCATCACGCGTGAGCAGCCCTATGAAAACGATGAACTGGCAGAGCTCCTTGCCCGCGCACTTGAACTGCTTCCGCTGGAATACAGAGAAGCCTTTGTGCTCCATGAGTACGAAGGCCTCTCGTATGCAGAAATTGGTGCGATGACTGGCGTTAGTGCGGATGTAGTCAAGGTTCGAGCGTTCCGTGCGCGGCAGAAACTCCGCGCAATTTTGGCACCGTACTTCTCCGATCGAACCGAGGATATGAACACCACTGATGAATGATCAAATGGACTACACCGAGAAATACTCCGAATGGCTTTCGGCATATCTCGATGGCGAGCTGGAGCCAGCGCTCGAGGAGCCGCTCTTCAGCGCACTAGCCACGCATGCAGACCTGCGTCAGGAAATGCGCGAGCTGCTTGCTCTCCGCCGAGCAGCACGCAATGATCTTGTGGCGCTTGTGCCACCGCTCGGCACGACCGCTGCCATCTTCCAAAGCCTGGGCATCGGAATGGGTGCAAGTATTGGCGCAAGTCTCTTGCGCCGGCTTTGGCTTCCGGTTGTAAGTGCGATTGCTGGTGGTGCTCTCACATGGCTGGCAATGACGCTGCTATCAACTCCGCCGACACCTCCGCCAGTTGCACAGCAACAAACTCCTACCCAACAACCAACACCGGAAACAACGGTCGTTGAACGTATTGTCTACCGCACACGGACAGTCTATGTAGGTGGCACTCCGAGCACCGCACGCGCAGAAGAGGCAAACGCAGCTACCCCACCAGAGCACGCAGCACCTCCAGGAACAGCAACACCGCCCGCAGTCCAACCATCGCAGCACCAGCAGGAGCTTGCGCTCTTGGATGATGTCCAACCCATCCGCTTTACAGCCGCGCCATATACAATCCGCCGTTCCGAGCAACCAAAGTCACCGCGCGACGTAGCCATTGAACAGTCGGCGCAAACGCCATTGCTCCCCACGTACGAGCACTATCCACAGTTCCGACTCCTGCTCCGTGGGTTAGCGACAAGCTCGCTCGTTACTGTCCCACAGCAACCGGACCGTAGCTCCGCGCTGAGCACCAGTGCCGTTGGGCTCTTCTACACGCTCAGCGATCACCACGCCGTTGGGATCGAGGTTGGCCGCGAACCGTTTGCGATGCAGTTCTACGGCTACCAGGAAGACACACGCCTCCGCTACGAAGCATACCCAGCATTGCTCTGGGGCGTCGCCAGCTACCAGTATCGTACCCAGCTCGGCCCCCAGTGGGAGCCGTTTGCGCAGCTGGGGGTAGGTGCAACAGAATTCGGTCTGCTCGGTCGAGCAACAGCTGGTGTGGTATATCGCCCTGCTCCTTCGGTCGGTGTCATGCTCGGCTTGGAAGGTGCGTTGATGCGGTACGTCTATCAGTCCACGCCGTACCTGACGCCGAATGTGGGCATCACGTATGGGATTATGTTCCGTTTTTAGGATCGCAGCAATGAAAACACGGTTGTTGTTCTTGTCTGCACTTTCGATAGCGCTCTGGAGCTGTGCCGATCCAAGCAGCGTTACTGACCCTGTCGTCGAAAATCCCAAGCCTATCGAGCGTACAATTCTGCCGGAGCATCTCGATGAAGCCTCTGGTGATGACCGCTTCCTTACTGGTGGCGATGGGCAAGAGTATGACTACGTCTTGGCAAGTACCCCTGGACTACCGTGGTCAGGGCAAGATGAAAGGAACACTATTGTCCTCGATACCGTTGGAAATCGTGTTCTCCGTTTGCGGCTGAGCTTGATTCCCAAAGTCAGCAGCTGGCGTGATACGATCCCGCTGCGCGTGCGTCGCTTCACACTCGAGCTCGATAGCGCAGCAGAGATCTTCCTCGACCGCGGAGAAAAGCGGCTCATTCGGGGAGAGGCAGTCTTCTACCTCCGCGAAGCAGGAATGAACGGGTGGCTCTACCGTCCAAGCAGACTCACTTCGACTAGCCCAGAGATCCCTCCGGAGCTTCGCGATTCGGTATTCTGCGTTCTTCGCATATGGCGCAATAGTAGTCACGCCGTTGTGCTCAAGCTCACGGTGCAACACTTCGTCGTAACCAACGACCAAGGTCAACAACGGAAAATCCGCCGGCTTCGGTTGAGTGCTCTGCTGGAGATCCCGCTGGTGCGTTAGTCCGTATTTTTGCCCCACACGCTGGCGGGCATAGCTCAGCTGGTTAGAGCACCAGATTGTGGCTCTGGGGGTCGCGGGTTCGAATCCCGTTGCCCGCCCTCTATTCCGATGACGCGGCACGTCGCATCGTCCGCTCCGCGTCACGCGCTTTGATGTCCTCCCGCCGATCGTAGAGTTTTTTCCCGCGCACG
>BEHW01000018.1 GCA_002898675.1 bacterium HR20 | reverse complement strand
GATGTTCGGTCCTGCGGGTGTTTCGATTGGGCAGGGACGGCCGTAGTGCGTGTAGTGGACGTCGCGGACTTCGAAGCCGGCACGTTCACGCGTGAGACCTCCCGGTCCGAGAGCGGAGACACGGCGCTTGTGGGTCAGCTCGGCCAGCGGATTGGTTTGATCCATGAACTGGGAGAGCTGATTTGTTCCGAAGAACTGGTTGACCACGCTCGTGACCGCGCGCGCATTGGTCAGCGATGCTGGCGAAAGCTCTTCGAGGTCCTGGACGGTGAGCTTATCTTTCATCCCGCGCGCAAGGCGACTAATGCCAGTCATGTAGATCGCCGAAAGTTGCTCGCCGACAGTGCGGACCCGACGATTCGACAGGTGATCAACATCATCGGTCGGATACTTGCCGGTTTGGACTCCGAGCAAGTACCGCACAACGGCGATGATGTCTTCGTTGGTAAGCACTGTTTTTTCAAGCGATGGCGGCTCGACGCCGAGTTGCTTGTAGATTTCCTCCAGCTTGCGGTTGATGCGGAACCGCCCAACGTCGCCGATGTCGTAGCGTTTGTCGTCGAAGCAGATGCGGAAGACAACGTGCCATGCGGCTTCCATGTCTGGCGGTTCGCTGGCGCGGATTTGGCGATAGATCAGCTCGAGTGCGTCCTCGTGGGTGCGCGTAGTATCCTTGTCGAGTGTCCGCTTGATGATCGGCTCGTCATTTGGATCGGTGTACGTGTAGAGGGTGACGCGTTCGACCTTGGAGCGCTGGAGTGCTTCGAGCAATTCGGTATCGAGCACTGCATTCCGCGCAGCGACGACTTCGCCAGTGGTGAAATCAATCGTGTCGGTGGCAACGATCCGCCCAAGGTGCGATTCATCGAGCTGCGAAGGTTTAAGCGTCTCAGTGACGTCGAACAGTGCGAGGATTTCCTCGTCGGTCGAGCAGAAGGGCGTGCCATCTTCTTTGCGGAGCGCGCGGAGGAACGTCGTGGCGAGGAATTTTTTCTTGCGGTCAATGTAGGCGTAGAGGAGATTGTTGATGTCCGTGGTGAACTCCACCCACGATCCCTTGAACGGAATGATCCGAGCCGAGTAGAGCTTCATCCCGTTGGCGTGGATCGTTTCGTCGAAGAACACGCCTGGCGAGCGGTGAATTTGGGAGACGACTACCCGCTCGGCACCATTGATGATGAACGTTCCGCGCGGTGTCATCGCGGGGATGGTGCCCATGTACACTTCTTGCTCGATCGCTTCGATGTAGTCGTCGCTGGTGGGATCCGCTTTGCTCGACAGGCGCAACTTTGCTTTGAGCGTTTTGGCGTAGGTCAATTCGCGCTCGCGGCACTCTTCCTCGGTGTAGCGAGGATTTTCAATGGTGTAGCCGAGGAACTCGACCTGGAGAATCCCCTGGTTATCTTCGACTGGGAAGTTAGCCAGGAAGGCCTTCTGTAACCCGATCGGCTTGCGCTCCTCTGGCGGGACGTCCTCCTGGAGGAAATCCAGGTAGGAACGAATCTGCACATCGAGCAAGTCGTCGTAGAGTTGGGCGCTTGGCACACGCGCAAACGAGATGCGCTCGCGCAGTGGACTTGCCAGTGGAGCCTCGGCTGAAGCTTGGGGGAGTTTCTTGGAGCTTGTCCCTCCTTCTGTCTTCGATTCCTTGGCACGGGGTTCTGCCATTGCGTAACCTGCAAGAAGTGGTGAGACTTTCAGGGCTCTGTTTTCTTCGAGCTTCCGCAACGAGAAGCACTCGTCATGATGTTGCGCTCCTGGCCGCTGGCATGCACCTCCTGCTCGGGGAGCAGGAATGTAGGGCCGCTCCAACGGCACTGCGGTTGTTGTACTCGACGCACGATGCTGTCAAGCACCGATCAAAATGGAAAAAGGGTTTCTTGATTGCCCTGCCTACACCGTGGGTGTATGGCAGAAGCTGTCGAGAAACCCTCGGCTGGCATGGGGAGAGTGCGGTGGTTAGTTTAGCTCACTGCACGCGAAAACCATCGCACCGAATTGCCACCAAGGGGCATGCACGCGTTGGCTACACGCTGGTGTGCCATCGCGAACGAGCATTCGGTTGTTGACGGTTCCGCGCGATTGAAATCCACCGCTGCGAAACCCACCAGCGGGCGCGGTGCGCATGCTCGAAGTGCATGCGCACCGTCCACGGTTGGCGTTACTTGAGGGTAACTTTTGCGCCTGCTTCTTCGAGCTTTTTCTTGATCGTCTCGGCTTCTTCTTTCGAGACGCCTTCTTTGACGATCTTCGGAGCGCCTTCGACCAAATCCTTTGCCTCTTTGAGGCCTAAGCCGGTCAGCTCGCGGACGACCTTGATGACGTTGAGCTTTTGGCCACCAGCTTCGGTGAGCTCGACGTCGAACGAGGTCTTTTCTTCTTCCGCTGGTGCAGCGGCAGCTCCACCGGCAGCAGGCATTGCTGCCATCATCATCGGAGCTGCAGCAGTGACACCGAACTTCTCTTCGAGTGCTTTCTTGAGCTCGGCAGCTTCGGCGAGCGTAAGGGCGCTAATCTTTTCAACGAGTTCTTCGACAATTGCAGACATGGGCTGTCTCCAGTGAAATGGTGGAACAAATTGTTAGGCGGCATTCTTTTTGGCGACTTCCTCGATGACCGAGGCCAAGCCACCAATGACGGAATTGATCGTGCCGACAATTCCCGAGGCAGGGGCAGTCAGGCTGCCCATGATCGCAGCGATGATCTCCTCCCGCGTTGGCAGTGCCGCAATCTGCGCAAGTTGGGAGCCATCGAAGATCGCGCCTTCGACGATCGCCAGTTTCAGGCGTGGTTTGCCATCGTGCTTGGCACCGTAGTCCTTGAGCACTTTCGCTGGCGTAATGGGATCGGCTTTCGGCGCGAAAACGACTGCGGTCTGCCCGAAGAGCTTGCGCTCTTCGAACTCGGGAAGCGACGTCTGCGCAAGCGCGCGGAGCAAGAGCGTGTTTTTCACCACACGGTAGCGAGCACCGCTGCGCTTGAGTGCGCGCCGCAGCTCCCAATCTTCGGCAACAGTCATCGTGGCAAAATCCACAAAGTACAGCGCTGAAGATTCCGAGATTGCTGCGGCAATGTCGGCAACGACCTGGGCTTTCTGTTCGCGTGTTGCCATAGAAGCGTTCCTACAGTGGTTTGGCGTCTGCGCTCACCTGGCGAGCGCTCGTCGAACGGGGAGCAACAGCATTTGCACGGTCCACATCCATGCAAGAGCCATTGCCTCTGAGAGAGTGCGTAATAGCCATCGTCATACAGCAGCGCCCGGCTGTGGCATCGTTGCTTCGCTGACGCGGACGCTCGGGCCCATCGTCGCGCTGAAGGCAATGCTCTTGACGTACTTGCCTTTTGCAGTTGCTGGCTTCGCGCGGAGGACGCTCTGGTAGAGCGCTGTGATGTTCTCGATAAGCTTTTCGGCTGGGAAAGAGCATTTCCCGACCGCAGCGTGGACGATGCCAGCTTTATCAACGCGATACTCGATCTTGCCAGCCTTGACGTCTGCGACTGCTTTTGCCACATCGAACGTAACGGTGCCGCTTTTGGGATTAGGCATCAATCCGCGCGGACCGAGGATTCGCCCGAGTTTGCCGATCTCGCCCATGACATCGGGCGTGGCAATGACAACGTCCACATCGGTCCATCCGCTTTGAATTTTTTCGATGTACTCCGCCAGCCCCGCGTAGTCAGCGCCAGCATCGAGCGCTTCTTGATCTTTTGGGGGCTTAGCCAGAACAAGGACGCGGACTGTCTTGCCCGTGCCGTGCGGCAACGAGACCGTCCCGCGCACAAGCTGATCGGCTTTGCGCGGATCTACGCCCAGCCGAATTGCCACGTCGAATGATTCATCGAACTTTGCTGTGGCGGTTTTCTTGACCAACTCCACTGCCTCGTGGAGCGAGTACTCCTTGGCAGGATCAACAACTGCCGCAATTGCGCGGTAGCGTTTACCGTGTTTAGTAGCCATCAGTGCCTCCGTGTGCTCATGGCGATGCTCGGCTCTCGAAGGAGCATCTGGCACAAAGTGGTGGAACAAACTGTTAGTCTTCGACAACGATGCCCATGCTTCGGGCAGTGCCTGCGATCATCGAAACGGCTGCTTCGAGCGAATCGCAGTTGAGATCGTCCATTTTGATTTTGGCAATTTCCTCCAGCTGCGCGCGCGTTACCTTGCCGACCTTGGCGCGGTTTGGCTGGCCGGAGCCCTTCTCGACACCGGCCGCTTTTGCCAGGAGCACCGAGGCCGGCGGCGATTTGACGACGAACGTGAAGGATTTATCGGCGTAGAAGGTGACGACCACCGGGACGATCATGCCTTGCTGCTTTGCGGTACGCGCGTTGAATTGCTTGACGAACTCTGCGCCGTTGAGTCCGCGTTGACCGAAGGCAGGGCCGACCGGCGGTGCCATCGTTGCTTCGCCAGCCTTCAGTTGCAGCTTGAAACTACCAGCGACTTTTTTTGCCATCGTCTGCTTGCGTGGAGCGTGGGACTATTCGGGTCGTTCGATTTCAACTTGCGCGAAGTCGAGTTCAACGGGGGTCTTGCGTCCCAGAATTGCGACTTCGACTTTGAGCTTTTGCTTGTCGTTATTGACGTCGGTGACCGTTCCGGAAAAGCCTTTGAATGGACCGTCAATGATCCGCACAGGATCGCCGACTTGGTAGGCGTTCTCGATCGTTGCAATGTCCTTGCGTTCCTCTATCCGCGCCAGGATCCGCTCGACCTCTTCCGGTTTGAGCGGTTCAGGCGGGCGCTGCTGGGTTGCACCGAGGAACCCCATCACGCCGGTGATGCTCAGGATGATGTCCTGAAGCTTTTTATCGAGTACAGCTTCGATGAGAACGTAGCCTGGCAGAAAGTTGCGCCGTTTTTCGCGCCGTTTGCCGCGGCGGACCTCGAAGACCGTCTCTTCCGGAATGACGATGCGCAGGATGCGCTCCTGGAGGTGACGGTGCTTGATTTCCTGCTCGATTGCCTTCTGGACGCGCCGTTCTTGCCCGGTATAAGTCCGCAGGACGTACCAGCGAGGTGTCGTGTCAGTAGCTTGTTGGATCATACGCGTTCGATACGTGCTGCCAATGGGTTAGTAGAGCTGCTGCATGATGAAGCTCATCGCCAGATCCACCAACCAGACGAAGGCGGTGATGATCAAGCATGTGACCGTGACGACCACCGTGGATTCGCGAAGTTGCTGGCGTGTTGGCCAGGAAACTTTGCGCATCTCCTTGGCAACGTCGTTGAAGTAGTTCTTGATGCGTGCAATCATTGGCAGCGCGAACCTCGAAAGATGAACGTCTGCAGGGGTGGCAGGACTCGAACCCACAACCCGCGGTTTTGGAGACCGCTGCTCTACCAATTGAGCTACACCCCTGTCGCGAGCTGACGAGCGGGATTGAACCGCCGACCTCTTCCTTACCAAGGAAGTGCTCTACCAACTGAGCTACGTCAGCACACGGCAGTGCAGCAGTCGCCTGCTGCTGGTACTGAGCGGGAGACGGGGATCGAACCCGCGGCCCTCAGTTTGGGAAACTGATGCTCTACCACTGAGCTACTCCCGCGCACCAAGCGCGAATGACGAGCGGGAGACGGGACTCGAACCCGCGACTAACAGCTTGGAAGGCTGTCACTCTACCAACTGAGTTACTCCCGCTTCGCAAGCGTGGGCGGGGAAGGATTCGAACCTCCGAAGGCATAACGCCAGCAGATTTACAGTCTGCCCCATTTGACCGCTCTGGAACCCGCCCAGCTTTCGAGCCTGCAAAAATACTACGCAGGCTCCAAATTCACAACAGTAGCCTCAAATCAAAGCTGCACGGACGCCACGGAAGTATTGGTTGCATACGCTGCAACATTGGCGAGGAACTCCGAGAAAATGTAGCGGCTGTCATGCGGACCAGGCGCAGCTTCTGGGTGGTACTGCACCGACATCACTGGGAATCGCCGATGCCGCAAGCCAGCGACAGTGCCATCATTGAGGTTGATGTGGGTTATCTCCAGTTCCTGGGGAAGACATTCGGCGCTAACGGCAAAGCCATGGTTTTGCGAGGTAATCTCGACTGCACCTGTCCGAAGGTTTTTGATTGGATGGTTGACCGCATGGTGACCGAAGCGTAACTTGAACGTCCGCCCGCCGAAGGCAAGCGCGATGATTTGGTGCCCCAAGCAAATCCCCAGCATCGGGATGCCACGCTCGGCAAGTGCCCGAGCAGTTTCGATCCCATAGTGAACCGCTGCTGGGTCGCCCGGACCGTTCGAGAGCACAACCCCATGCGGATCGAGGGCGATGATCGCATCCGCACTCGTCGTTGCCGGCACAACCGTCACGCGGCAGTGATGCTGGGCAAGCAGTCGCAGGATGTTCCGCTTGACGCCGAAATCCACTACGATCACGTGGTAACGAGGCTCGGGATAATCTTCCAACAAATCTCCGTCTGTGCGCTCCGGCACAAAGGTGTAAACATCCTGCGTCGTTACAAGCGGACACAGGTCGAGTCCCTCCATCGAGGGAAGTGCTCGGACGCGTGCCAGAATTGTTTCGACTGGTTCTTGGCTGGTTGTAACAATCCCGCGCATCGCCCCTTCACTGCGCAGAATTCGAACAAGCCGGCGAGTATCTACTCCCTGGATGCCAATTTTCCTGTTGGCCTGGAGATACTGCTCCAGTGTCCATCGCGCGCGCCAGTTGGAAGCAATGCGACTGCATTCATGGACGACAATCCCTTCCACTTGTAACGAATCAGACTCACCATCCCATGGATTGATGCCGTAGTTGCCAATGTGCGGCGCTGTAAACACGACGATTTGCCCCTTGTAACTCGGATCGGTCATTACTTCTTGGTACCCGCTCATTGCAGTATTGAACACCACCTCGCCGCACGCTTCCGCAGTGACATCACCAAATGCAGTGCCTTCAAAGACTGCACCATTTTCGAGGACAAGCCGTGCACTGAGCATCACAAAGAGCAGAAAAAGTTTTTCATGCTATGTGCGAAAATAACTTGCCACCACGCCAGCACTCACGGTAGCATCGCACCGGCAACGATGCAGTGTTCATCTCGCCCCCCAGAGAATGCACGCTCACCGATGCGCCGCTCGAACCGGAGCCGGCGCGATGCGTAAACACCACGAGCGCCTTTGCACAGTTTGCAAAGGCGCTCGGGCAATGCGGCATACCTCCGGAAGGAGGGGCGAGCAGGATTAGTAATCCATCCCGCCGTGCATGTGTGGTGCGTTCTGCTTTTCAGGTTCCGGCTTTTCGACGATTGTCGCTTCGGTCGTCAACAGGAGCGCTGCAACAGATGCTGCGTTCTCCAGTGCAACACGTGCAACCTTTGTCGGATCAATGACGCCTGCTTCGAAGAGGTCTTCGTACTGCTCGCTGTATGCGTTGAACCCGAATGCGCCGGTACCTTCCTTGACCTTGTTGGCCACAACCGATGCATCCAAGCCCGCGTTGGCGACGATCTGACGGATGGGTTCTTCGATCGCACGGCGGATAATGGCGATGCCCATGTCTTGATCGGCGTTTTCACCCTTGAGGTTCTCCAAGGCCGGCAAGCAACGCAGGTACGCGACGCCACCACCGGGCACGATGCCTTCCTCGACGGCAGCACGCGTTGCATGGAGTGCATCTTCGACGCGCGCTTTCTTTTCCTTCATCTCGACTTCCGTTGCTGCACCGATCTTGAGCACCGCAACGCCACCGCTCAGCTTGGCAAGGCGTTCTTGCAGCTTTTCGCGATCGTAGTCGCTGGTGGTCTTTTCGATCTGCACCTTGATTTCGTTGATGCGCTTTTTGATTTCCTCGCTCTTGCCCGCGCCCTCGACGATGGTGGTATTGTCCTTGTCAACGGTGACTTTCTTTGCCATACCGAGCATGTCGAGGCCTGCCTGTTCGAGCTTGAAGCCCTTTTCTTCGCTGATCACGATGCCGCCTGTCAAGATTGCGATATCTTCGAGCATCGCTTTCCGCCGATCACCGAAGCCTGGCGCCTTGACGGCACAGACGCGGAGAGTACCGCGGAGCTTGTTGACGACCAACGTCGCGAGTGCTTCGCCTTCGACATCTTCAGCGATGATCAGGAGCGGACGACCGCTCTGTGCGACCTTTTCGAGAATCGGCAGGATGTCCTTGATCGCCGAAATCTTCTTGTCGTGGATCAGGATGTAGGGGTTTTCGAGCACGGCCTCCATCGTGTCGGCATCGGTGACGAAGTATGGCGACAGATACCCGCGGTCGAACTGCATCCCTTCGACGACTTCCATCGTCGTTTCGGTGCCTTTGTTTTCTTCGACCGTGATGACGCCGTCCTTGCCGACTTTTTCCATTGCTTCGGCGATCAAGTCGCCGATCGCTTTGTCGTTGTTCGCACTGATTGCGCCGACTTGGGCAATTTCCTTCCGCCCAGATACTGGACGCGAGATCTTCTTGAGCTCTTCGGTGACCTTCGCAACGGCTAAGTCAATGCCGCGCTTGATGTCCATGGGATTGGCGCCACTGGTGACGAACTTCATCCCTTCGTTGAAGATCGCTTGCGCCAGCACCGTCGCGGTTGTTGTCCCATCGCCAGCGATGTCGCTGGTCTTGGAAGCAACCTCACGCACCATTTGGGCGCCGAGATTTTCCATTGGATCTTCCAGTTCGATTTCCTTGGCGACGGTAACGCCATCTTTGGTCACCGTCGGCGGACCAAATTTTTTGTCAATGATGACGTTCCGTCCTTTCGGACCGAGCGTAACCTTGACTGCATTTGCCAACTGATCAACGCCTCGCTTGAGCGCTGCACGCGCATCAACATCAAAGGTGATGATTTTGGGTGCCATGACAATCCTCCACGAGTTGGTGAAACATTACTTGTTGATGATAGCGAAGATGTCGCTTTCGCGCATGATGAGGTAATCCTCACCATCAATCTTGATCTCGGTGCCTGCGTACTTGCCGTAGAGCACCTTGTCGCCGACCTTGACACTCAAGGGAAGCACTTTGCCGTCTTCGGTCACTTTCCCGTTGCCGACGGCAACAACTTCGCCCTGCATCGGCTTCTCCTTTGCTGTATCGGGGATGATAATGCCGCCCTTTGTGACTTCTTCCGGCTCCGCTGGGCGGACAATGACGCGATCGTAGAGTGGGGTGAGATTCATAGCGCGACCCTCGAAAATGGTGGAACATGATAGGGGTTGAGCGTTAGCAGTCGCCGTTGACGAGTGCTAACGTCGTTTATTGTGTGCTGCCCCTGAAAATGTGGCGAGTAATTTTGCCGGCTGTCAATTCACCAACCCTGGTCAATCGAATGCCCACTGCTGCCCAGCGCACCGCTCTTGCCGCTACTGTGATTGGATTGCTGCTCTGGCTCAGCGCAACAATTGGTCGCGCCATTGTTACGTACGACCTCTACGAACCAGGAACAATGCGCTTACGCCCTGTTCCAATCGCGCAGCAACTCGACCAGCTCCGTCTTGCACACAACCTAGCTCTCATCGGATGGGCAAGCTACGGATTGACGGTCGCTGCAGCTGCTCTAACGGCGCTCGTCTGCCGCCGCCTATTGCGGAGGGAGGGCTACCTTGCAATTGCACTGCTCCTGATAAGTGCCAGTCTTGCGTGGCAAAGCTGGATCGCACCAACCGAGCTTGCGCTGGCACGGGAATTTCCGAGCCGCACCGTTCCACCTCCTCCCGAACGCTACGAGATGATTCGCACTCTGGTCGAAAAGCGATTCTTCCGCCAGTCGCCAGCGGACCTACTCAACGTTCTGACTGCGGCGACTGTCATTGTCGTCTTGGTCGTTCAACCGCGGCGACTTCCCCATGTCTAGATCAAACCTGACCAAACTCATCACTGAAGCAACAGAGCGTTTGAGCATCCACGGCATCGTCGTACGACGAGACCGATCGCTACGCAGCGGCGGATGCTGCACGCTCGATGGAACTCGTTATGTTGTCATCGGCACGCAGCTCCCGCCAGAGACCGTGCTCGAAGTGTTGCTTGAGGCGCTCAGGGCGTACCACTGCCCGTTGGATGGATGCTCAGCGGCGCTGCGGAAGCGCTATTACGATGGGACCGCTGCAGCGCATCCTCCCGAATCAAACGGTCAGCAATCGCAACTCCCGCATAGAGCATTGCCAAAAAGAGCGCCCCGCTCCGAAGCATGAATGCATTCGTCGTCCAGTCCATGACGGTCGTACCGATGAGGCTGAGCGTGAATGGCAGCACGTATGGTTCCCACCGCGTATGACGACTCCGGATGTAGCACCTGATGCTCTTGGCCACCATCGCAAGATGGAAGCCATAGATGAAGATGCCGAGCGGGACACCGAACTTGAACATAAGCGCAAGCAGCCCATTGTGCACAAAACGGCTTCGGACCGTCGTTCCCAAGTACGAGTCATAGTACACATGCTCGTTGGCAGGGCCAACTCCGGCAACGGCAATGTCCGGTTGGCGTAAAAGCTTGAGCACGTGGATGCTCTCGTCCCGGCGCTCGATGAGGGAGGCGACCTTCGCACCGCTCTTGACCGTCAGCGCTCGATTGGCAATAAGTTGCATGACTACAGGGAATGATGATCCAAGGACAATCCAGCCACTGACGAGAAACACAGCAGTGACAACTGCCATCCCTGCAAGTAATCGGCGCCGCTGCTGCCAGGGAAGCAAAACGATCATCGCCAACAGCGCTGCAATAGTGCCCGCCCAGATCGTGCGGGTATACGAGACCACGATCCCGCCGGCAATCAGACTGGAAACAAGCGCCCACAGCAGACGCTCCACGCCACGTCGAGAGTAGAGGTAGAACGAAACGCTCAAGAAAAAGCCGATGAGATAGACGGCATTGACCCCTTTTACTCCGCGAATTTGGTAGGCGTAGATCGCCTCGAGGACCTGCTGCCGAAGGTTGAGCATTGCCCACACTGCCAAACTCGCTGAAAGAACGACCAGGAGAAAGGCATAGTATCGGAACTCGCGCTCTTCTCGGAAGGTCGAGCGGAAGACAAAGTAGAAGGCACCCATGGCCAGCAGCGCCCAGTCTCGTGCCCAGTCGAGAAGCGTCGCACCCCGGCTGACTGCAACAATGCTACTTGTCGCCGACCCAAGGAGCACCGCAAGAAAGAACACGTCCTTCCGCTCCCAAAGAATCTTATGCTGGCGGCCAAGCCATGCACGAACCCACCACCCTCCCAGAAGGGTAGCAAGGTATACTGCAAATGCCGCATCGAAGAGCGAAACGCCAACATCACTTTGACGGAAAAACCACGGCATAATGCCAAAGAACATCAGCCAATGCACGCGCGGGAAGCGTACCAGCAACAAGAGCGAAACGAGACCCCCTGCAACTCCTGCAACGACCTCCCACTTCCCCGTTGCAGCAGCCAGGCTCAAGACAGCAGCGACGGTGAGTGCTGCAAAAAGCTCACAGTACCTCCGACCTAAACGCGCAGACGCCTGGGCAGTTCTGCGCAGAGAAGAGTGCCGCCACCTGCGTTGTCCATCCATTCCAGTAGGTTCCTTCGAGGGATCAGTGGTCATCGGCAGAAATGCTACTGCGTCGTATCACACCCAGCAACGATGCGGTGGAGTAGTGCGGATGACTGCTGCTCGCAGCGACAGCACAAATCCACACACACCTTCCCTGAACGAGCGGACAGACACTCTCTGGCAAGCACTACTTACCATCGGCTCCATGCTCAAGCGCAGAAGTGCTGGTGATACATTCGAGCTGCTCTCGTACCTTCCGGAGCGTATCCATCACCAGCGCAAGGAGCAGCGCAAGGATCGCACTTGCAACGAACGCTCCTCCGATGATAAGCGAGCGCCGTGGCGATGATTTCTTGATTGCCGGTAGCGCTGGATCGAGGACGTACAGCGACGGCGAGTTCCGCACGAGACTTGTCCGCACTTCCTCCAACATCGGGAGCATCGCTGCTTTCAGTTTCATCATTGTTTCGAGCTCGGTGTAGTACCGGAGGTAGTCGTACGCTGCCCGGGGCGCCTCACGCAAAGAAAAATTGCCGACAAACCCCGGACGATTTTCCGCCTCTTGCACCTTTTGCCGCAGCGACTCGACCACGCGCCGTTGCTGCTGCGTTGCTGGATCGTCGTCTCCGTACCGCTCCTGCAGCACACCGAGCACGATTTCCTGACTGAGCAATTGGGCTTTCGCTTCCGCAATTGCAGATGCAGCAGCTCGTGCCTGGTCTAGTGGAGAGTACAGTAGCGTTTTGCGACTGACTGCCTCGAGCGAATCTGCAAGTGCATTCATTCGTGCAAGTGCAGCATCAAGGCGCTGCTGGATTCCTGCCAGGAAGACTTGGTTTTCGCGCGCATCGAGCTCGCGCGCAATGTTGTTGGCAATCTCGACGACCGCGTTAGCCATTGCCGCCGCACGGTAACGGTCGCGGTCGGTAATGGTGATGAGGTAGTTTCCCGCAGCATCGGTTTCGATTTCGTAGCGATCGAGCAATTCCTTGCGAGCCAGTGCGCGCGCTGAATCCGGCGAGCCAGCATCGGTGATCTCGTACACCTTGACTAAATCGAAGCGTTCGATGAGCGAATCAAGCAGTGAGCGGCTCTGGAGTACGACGATGAAATCGTAGCCTCCACTCGATGTCCGAGCACCGCCTAACCGTGTGAGTCCGAAATCGCGCAGTGCGCTCGACAGCCCACTGACCACTGATTCAAGCCCTGTCTGCGGACGCTTCGGCGGTACAGCATTGACCGTGCTCGAATATTCGTTGGGCAGCAGGAACGCAACAACCGCCGCGCTGAATGTGCCGAGTGCGATCACAAGCGCAATCATTCGCCGGTATCGGCGCACAAGCTGGAAAAGTCGCACAAGTTCGGATTCGTCCTGGCGTGCTCTCTGGCTATCAGTGTGGGGTTGCACGGCAGGTTGCGTTGTGGTGTTAGCATCCATTACCGGTCACTTCTCGATGCATTGGAACATCCAGTGCGGAACAGTTGCTCATGAGAGTTCATCGCGATCGTAGGGCTTTTCGATTGCCATGTGCAACTCCCCAACAGTAGGCAGCGGATTTTTTGCACGCGATTGCTCAGCAAGCTCTGCTTTGTATGCCAAGAGTTTTTCTTGCACTGCACGATCGAAGGTTGCGATAATTTCCGCAGCGAGAATCCCTGCATTGCGTCCACCGCCAATGGCAACAGTTGCCACGGGGACACCCGCAGGCATTTGAACGATGGAATAGAGCGAATCAATCCCCCCTAAGTGTTTGGTCGGAATCGGCACACCAATGACCGGCAGAACGGTATGCGATGCGAGCATCCCAGGAAGATGGGCAGCTCCACCGGCGCCAGCGATGATAACCTTCAGGCCACGCTCAAGCGCAGATCGGCCGTAGTGTGCCATATCATCCGGGGTTCGGTGCGCAGACACGACGCGGAGTTCGTATGGAATTCCGAAACGCTCAAGCATCACGGCAGCCTCTCCGAGGACTGGATAGTCCGAATCGCTGCCCATGACGATACCTACAAGCGGTGTAGTGGAAGTCATGCTGAAGCTGATTGTTGTGTGCGATAGCAATCGAGCGCATTCCGAATGAGTGCCCACAGGTGCGTTCGGCCGAGCTTTGTACGAGCCGAGGTTGCCAGGACGTCCATGCAGGCAGTGCACTGCTCGACCAGGCCACGGATCTGGTCGAGCCGCTCTTGGAGTGCGACGGGAGCGATTGTATCGGCCTTGGTCAAAATTACAGCGAAGCGCCGGTGGTGAAGCTCGAGTTCTTCCAGCAGTGCAAGGTCATCGTTGGTCGGATCGCGGCGTGCATCAACCAACACGCACGCGAGCGCGAGCTGCTTGCGTTCGAGCAAGTACCCCATCACCAAGCGGCGGAACTCCTCGCGCTGCTGACGCGCAACTCGCGCGTAGCCATAACCAGGAAGGTCAACGAGCACCCACTCCCCATTGACGGGATAGAGGTTGATACTCCGCGTCTGTCCAGGAGTGGCACTTGTACGCGCCAGCCGACGCTGAAGCACCAACGCATTGAGCAGCGACGATTTGCCGACATTTGACCGCCCCGCGAATGCAACTTCTGGGAAAGGATAGTCTGGCAATTCCTCCAAGCGGACAACGCTGCGAAGGAATGCAACGCGAGGCGTGTGCATTGCCTGGGAAGGAGAGTGTGACTGCAATAGCTCCGCGGGAGCACTTAGTCAGAGCGTTGCTCGCCTTTGTCGTCGGCGGTGTCCGCGCTGGTTTGCTGTGCGCTTGATTCGGAGCTTTCCTCAGTCGGCAGGCTTGCTGGGGGTTCAGCTGTCGAAGTTTCTGCAGCAGCTACGTCTGCAGCGGGCTCGGCAGCGGCTCCTTCCGGTGCGTCAATGGCAGTGTCAGCGGAAGTTATTCCAGCGGCGGACTCAGTGGTCTCTGAAGCAGCTTCCGAGGGCGTCGAGCGCGGAGATGTCTGCTGGGAAGCGCTGCGTGCCGGCGGTGTGCTTTTCTGCGCACGCCGCTTGCGTTGGGATGAGGTTGCGCCGTCCTGCGGAGCAGCCCAATCTACCAGTTGGATAATCGCCTCTTGCGCACCATCGCCACGACGGAATCCGAGCTTGACAATGCGCGTGTAGCCGCCGTTGCGCTCGGCAACGACGGGAGCAACGACGTCAAAAAGCTCCTGCAACACCGCTTCGTCGCGGATGACGCGGGCAACCAACCGACGCGTATGCAAATCCGTCCTGCCGCCAGGAAGCTGCCCGGAACGCTCGCGTTGGTAGGCACGCCGTGCTTTTGTGATCAGCCGTTCGACGAACGGACGCAGCTCCTTTGCTTTTGCGAGTGTTGTTCGAATCATTTTCTGCTCACTGCGAATGAGCGAGCTCGCTAAGTTCGAAAGGAGTGCTCTGCGGTGGCTTTCGGTTCGTTTGAGTTTTCGACCTTTCTTGACGTGTCGCATCTGGGATTCTCTGGCGGGTAGTTCGACAAATCGCGGTTAGGCGCTGGCTGGGCGATCTTCTTTGAGGTACTTGTCGACATCCATCCCAAAGCTCAGCCCCAAGCTTTGGATTACTTCGGCAACTTCGGCAAGGGATTTCCGTCCGAAGTTTCGGTACTTGAGCAGTTCTTGTTCGCGTTTGGAGACAAGATCGGCAACCGTCTTGATGTTCGCTGCACGCAAGCAGTTGTGTGCGCGCACGGAAAGCTCGAGTTCCTCGACCGGCGTCTGGAGAATCCGGCGCATGCGGAGCACGTCGGAGGAGACAGCCGATTCCTTCGGTGCTTCTGCTTTTGGAGGTTGCTGCACTTGCTGATCCACCGCACCATCCCCACTGGCACGGATTGCACCAAAGAGCTTGATGTGGTCCATCAGCAATCGAGCTGCTTGCTCGACTGCTTGGATCGGTTCAACGGTGCCGTCGGTCCTGACTTCGAGTACCAAGCGCTCATAGTCGGTCTTCTGACCGACACGGAACGGCTCGACGCTGTAGACAACGTTCCTGATCGGCGAGTAAATTGCGTCAATCGGAATCATCCCAATGGGGAAATCAGCCGTTGCGTGCTCTTCTGCTGGGACATATCCGCGTCCGAACCCAATGCGGAGCTCGACGTCCAGCAGCGCATCCTCGCCCAAGGTCGCGATGACATGGTCGGGGTTGAGCACGTGGACCAGTGGTGCAGCGTCTTGGATCGCGCTGGCTTTCCATTGGCCAGGGCCATGTAGTTGAAATGCGATGCGCGTCACTTTGGGATCGTCCACACGGAGCCGAACTTCTTTGAGGTTGAGCACAATTTGGCTCACATCCTCGACAACGCCGCGGATCGTCTGGAATTCATGGAGGACGCCGCTAATCTTCAGGCCAATGATCGCTGCCCCGGGAATGGACGATAGCAGCACTCGTCGGAGCGAATTGCCGACAGTGACGCCATAGCCTTCCTCGAGGGGTTGAAGCACAAAGCGTCCCGTCGACGGGGTGTTCTGCTCGACCAGGACACGCTCAGGCATTCGAAACGTGGTCGTCATAGCTGTGCTCTACGTCAATGATGGAAACAAAAGTTCGCCGTCGGTCATGTTCACTCTAGACGCGGCGCCGCTTCGGCGGACGGCAGCCGTTATGAGGGATCGGAGTGCGATCAACGATCGAGAGCACTTCCAATCCAGCTTGCGCGATTGCACGGATAGCCGCCTCACGTCCTGAACCTGGGCCTTTGACGATGACGTCCACCTTCCGCAGCCCCATATCGTAGGCTTCTTTTCCCGCACGTTCGGCTGCAACTTGCGCAGCGTACGGCGTATTCTTCTTGGAGCCACGGAAGCCGTTCCGCCCCGCCGACGACCAGCAGAGCGCGTTGCCGTAGGAATCGGTGACAGTGACGATGACGTTGTTGAACGTCGCTTGGATGTACACCTTTCCGTGAATATCGGCAACACTTTTGCGCTTGACTTTGCGCTTGGGAGAAGCCATAGTGCACCAACGATGATGTTACTTTTTAGCGACTGCTTTCTTTTTGCCGGCGACGGTTTTGCGGCGCCCTTTGCGCGTGCGGGCATTGGTGCGTGTCCGCTGCCCACGGACCGGCAGGCCCCGGCGGTGGCGCAACCCACGGTAGCAGCCAATATCCATCAGCCGCTTGATGTTGAGCTGTACTTCGCTGCGGAGTTCGCCTTCGACCTTGTAGTCACTGATCGCCTGCCGAATCCGAGCGATCTCGTCATCGGTCCACTCCGCAACGCGCTTGTTTTCGTCCACGCCTGCTTTGGCGAGAACTTCTTTGGCCAGCGTCGGGCCGATGCCGTAGATATAGCGCAAACTAATGACGCCGCGCTTGTTCCGCGGCAAGTCCACACCTGCGATACGTGCCATTGTTAGCCTTGCCGTTGTTTCATTCGTGGATTTTTCTTGTTGATGACATAGATGCGCCCTTTGCGGCGAACGATCTTATCGTCCGGGCTGCGTTTTTTGACCGAGGCTTGCACTTTCATCGCACTTGTGAAGTTCGTGTCACTTGTAACGGTACGTAATGCGGCCTTTGCTCAAGTCGTAGGGCGACAGCTCGACGGTGACTTTGTCGCCGACTAAGATTTTGATGAAGTTCATCCGCATCTTGCCACTGATGTGAGCAAGGACCTTGTGCCCATTGTCCAAGCGGACGATGAACTGCGTGTTCGGAAGAACTTCCTCGACAACGCCGTCAACCTTGATTGCTTCCTGCTTCGGCATACTGCGGTCGTGGCAGTGAGTGAACCGTCAAAATTCGCGCACCGTCGGATTCGATGATGACGGTGTGCTCAAAGTGCGCCGAGGGTTTCCCGTCGGTCGTGCGCACTGTCCAACCATCCTGCGCTGTGTACACCGTCAGTACTCCGGCGTTGACCATCGGCTCGATCGCCAGCGTCATTCCTTCGACCAAGAGCACTTCGGGGTACCGGCTTCGATGCAAGATTCCTGGTACGAAGTTCGGTACCGGCGGATCCTCATGGAGCGCTGTCCCGACGCCATGCCCGACCAACTCGCGAACGCAGGAGAAACCGCGCGATTCGACATGCTGCTGAATTGCCCGAGCGATGTCATACGTTGTGTTGCCTGGACGGGCTTGAGCAATGCCGGCGTAGAGTGCTTCGCATGCCGTTGCCAGCAGGCGCTCTTTGTCTGGCGAAATCCGACCGACAGCGAACGTCCAGGCTCCATCGCCGTAGCAACCGTCGTAGCGGACGCCGCAGTCAATCGAGACGATCTGGCCTTCTTCCAAACAGCGACTCGACGGGATGCCGTGGACGACTTCATCATCAATCGAAACGCAGAGCGTCGCAGGAAATCCTGCCTGTCCCGGGCCGCTGCCATAGCCCTTGAACGCCGGCTGACCGCCATGGGCGCGGATGAATTCTTCGGCAAGCTGATCGAGCCGTTGGGTCGAAACGCCCGGCTCGATGTATGCAGCCAGCATTTGGAGCGTTTGTCCAACTAACGCTGCTGCGCGTGCGATTGCAGCACGTTCAGATTCGGAATGAATTCGGCTGCGATCGCGTACCATCGAGCGTGCCTCGCGTCCGGTCATCAGTAGCGGGCGCCGGTTTGGGCTACCCCCCGTCCGCGGAGGCGACCACTTTTCATGAATCCATCGTAGTGCCGCATTAGCAGGTATGCCTCGATCTGCTGGAGCGTATCGAGGGCGACGCCGACGATGATGAGCAAGCTCGTCCCGCCGAAAAACTGCGCGAACGAATACGGTACGTTCAGCACATTTGTGACAAAGACCGGAAGCAGCGCAATAATCGCCAGAAACACTGCGCCCGGAAGCGTAATCCGTGTCAAAATCGTATCGAGGTACTCTGCTGTTGGATTGCCCGGCCGCACACCAGGGATGAATCCTTGTGCACGTTTCAAATCATCGGCCACCTGGCGGGGGTTGAAGGCAATCGCCGTGTAGAAGTACGTGAAAAAGATGATCAGCGCTGCGTAGATCACTGCGTAGACAACTGATCGGTCACTGAACAGATGCGCAATGTTGATGAGCGTTTGGTTTTCGGGGAAGAAGCTCAAAATCGTGTTCGGAATGAACAAAATCGCCGAGGCGAAGATGATCGGCATCACTCCCGCGGTATTGACTCGCAGCGGGATGTACGTTGTATGCCCGCCGTACTGCTTGCGTCCTTCGATGCGCTTGGCATACTGGATGGGGATGCGTCGGGCGCCTTGCGTCACGAGCACAACCAACGCAACGATGACGCCCAGGAACGCGACCAAGATCAAATCCACCACCCAATTGCGTGCACCAGCAGCGATGAGCTGCAACTCGTTTTGAATTGCAACTGGCAGACGGGAAATGATGCCGATGAAGATAATGAGCGAAATTCCATTGCCGATGCCACGTTCGGTGATCTGCTCACCGATCCACATCAGGAAAATCGTTCCCGCGGTCATGACTGCGACCGCTGTGAGCGTAAAGAGTATGCCCGGGGCGACCACGATGGACTGCCCCCCGATCCCGGCCGTCGTTGCAGTGAGCTTGATGCTCAAGCCAAGGGCTTGCATCGCGGCCACGAAAACTGTCAGGTACCGCGTCCACTGGTTGATCTTGCGACGCCCCTCTTCGCCTTCGCGTTGAAGTTTCATTAGCTCGGGGACGAACACTCCCGCCAACTGCAAGATGATCGAGGCGGAGATGTATGGCATGATCCCCATCGCGAAGATCGCGGCATTCGAAAATGCACCACCGACGAACAAATCGTAAAGTCCGAACAAGTTGTTCGGGTCGCTCGTTGCCGTCGAGGCTTTGAGGGCTTCGATGTCAATCCCAGGGATAGTGATATGCGCCCCAATACGCACGACCACCAGCATCAGCGCAGTGAACACAATGCGCTGGCGAAGCTCCTCGATGCGGAAGATGTTGCGGACCGTTTCGATAACTGTAGCCATGGACGTAGCCTCGCGATAGAGTGCGTGTTGCGCCGAACCTATTGCTCGAGCCGAGCACAGCGGCCGCCAGCGCCTTCGATCTTCTTCTGCGCCGATGCAGAGAAGCTGTGCGCGGAAACGGTGAGTGCATGCGTAAGCTCACCGTCACCGAGGATTTTGACCGGCGCGGTGCGATTCGAAATCGCGCCAACGCGCCAGAGGACTTCTGGGGTAATCTCGCCAGCGATGCGACCCTGCTCGGCAAGCTCTTGGAGCCGCCCGACGTTGACGACTTGATATTCGATGCGAAATGGATTGACAAAGCCGAACTTGGGTATCCGGCGCGACAGCGGCATCTGCCCGCCTTCGAAATTGCGCTTGTAGCGGAAATTCCCGCGCGACTGGTGACCTTTATGGCCTCGCGTCGAGGTACCGCCGTGGCCGGAGCCTTCGCCTCGGCCAATCCGCTTGCGGGATTTGCGCGCTCCTGGAGCGTACGAGAGGTTACCGATGTGTTTCATTGCGTCTCTGTGCTGCTGGAAGTTCTTCAACGCGGAGAAGGTGAGCCACCTTGGCCACCATTCCAAGGATTTGGGGTGTGGCTTCCTGGACAACCGTGTAGTTCGGCCGCCCAAGCCCCAGCGCGCGAATAATGCGCTTGTGCTTTTCGTTGCAGTCAATCACGCTCCGAACTTGCGTAATGCGAATTTTCGCCATAGCCTGCTTAGCCATTGAGAACCTTTTCGATCGAAATACCACGGCGTGCTGCAACAGAGCTGACATCCTCGAGCTGTTCGAGCGCTTTGATCGTCGCCTTGACGATGTTGTGCGGATTCGACGAGCCGAGCGATTTCGTCAGCACATCGTGGACGCCGACCATCTCCAACACCGCACGCACCCCACCAGCAGCGATGATCCCCGTCCCCGGGGCTGCAGGACGGAGCAGCACGCGTGCTGCGCCGTACTTTGCCATCACCTCGTGCGGGATTGTACTGCCATGAAGTTGAACGTGGATGACGTTCTTCTTGGCTGCTTCGGTCGCTTTCTGCACCGCATCAACCACTTCACCAGCTTTTCCAAGGCCATACCCGACGTGGCCTTGGCCATCGCCGACGACGACCAGTGCCGAAAAGCTAAAGCGGCGCCCACCTTTGACAACTTTTGCCGTCCGCGAAACGCTGACAAGCTTGTCGTTGAGTTGGAGCTGAGAGACTTTCGCTCGTGCCATGTTTGAAAATGAAATCGGTACGTTTTCAACTCATAGTGCGCGGAACAATCCGCACGGGACTAGAACTGGAGGCCACCTTCGCGCGCACCATCGGCGAGCGCTTGGACTCTGCCGTGGTAAAGGAAGCCATTGCGATCGAACGCAACAGCCGTGATGCCGTGCGTCAGTGCGCGTGCGGCAAGTAAGCGCCCCACTGCGCGGCTGACGTCAACTTTCCGTGTGCCTGGTTCGAGCGCAAGCTCTTTATCGAGCGACGATGCACTCACGAGCGTGTGCCCCGTGGTGTCGTCAATAATTTGCGCGTAGATGTGCTTGAGCGAGCGGAATACGCTCAGCCGCGGCCGCTGGGGCGTCCCACGAATTTTCTTGCGGATACCTTTCTTGCGGCGCGCACGACGTTCCAGTTTGTGATTGATGATCATCGCATCGGTACCAAACGTTATTTACCAGCTGCTTTCCCAGCCTTGCGGCGGACGAATTCGCCGACGTAGCGAATGCCTTTGCCTTTGTATGGCTCCGGCGGACGAATCTTGCGAATGACAGCAGCAACTTCGCCCACAAGTTGCCGATCACTTCCTTTGACGGACACTTGGGTTGGACTCGAGACGGTGATTTGAATCCCTTCCGGCGGAATGAAGACCACCGGATGCGAGAACCCAAGCGATAGCACTAAATTCTTGCCGCGAAGCTCGGCTTTATAGCCGACGCCTTGCAGCTCCAGCTGCTTTTCGAATCCACGGCTTACGCCGGTGATCATGTTCGCAGCGAGCGCTCGCACCATCCCATGGAGCGCGCGAATCTTCTTGTCATCGCTGGAGCGATGGAAGGTAAGCGTATTTCCTTCCCGCTGGCAGGTAATGCTCTCGGGGAGCGTCATTTGTTGTTCGCCGAGCGGACCTTTTGCAATGAGCACCGATCCGTTGACTGTAACAGTAACGCCCGCTGGAATTTCGATTGGTTTACGGCCGACTCGTGACACAGCAACTGCGCGTGTGGTGGTGTTACCAGACAGTGCAAATGATTTCGCCGCCCACGTTCTGACGGCGTGCTTCTTTATCGGTCATGACGCCGTTCGACGTCGAAACGATCGCAATGCCGAGCCCATTGTACACTCGCGGCAATTCCTGCGCGCGCGCATACCGCCGAATTCCCGGCTTGCTGATACGTTTGATCTCGCGAATGACGGGTTTGCCTTGGTAGTACTTCAGGTGCACGCGGAGTGTTGGCTGCACTGCACCGTCCGGGGTTACAACCTCGTAGTCTGCAATGAATCCTTGGTCCTTGAGGATTTCTGCAATGGCAATTTTGAGCTTCGATGCAGGGGCCTCGACAGTGCGATGCTGGGCGCGCTGGGCATTCCGAATGCGCGTGAGGAAGTCGCCGATGGCGTCGGTCACTGGCATAGTGTCGTTTGCACGCAATGGTCGAACATTGTCGCACCGCCAGCCATCTCAGGGCCATTCCGCCTGATGCACTGGCGGCAAGGGGTGCGAAAATACGGAAAACAGCGATCTTTGCTACCAGCTTGCCTTCCGCAAGCCGGGGATTTTGCCTTCGAGCGCAAGCTGCCGCAGGACGTTTCGGCACAGCATAAAGTGCCGATAGACGCCGCGCCCGCGTCCGGTCACCGAACAGCGATTGCGAACACGGACGGGATTGCTATTGCGCGGAAGCTTTTGGAGCGCTTCATAATCGCCTGCTTTCTTGAGCGCGGCTCGCTTGGCTGCATACTTTGCCACCAGCCGCTGCCGTTTGCGATTACGAGCAATAACTGCATCGGTTGCCATAGGGCGTTCAATAATGTTAGTCTTTCTTGCGGAACGGAAATCCAAACTCTTGGAGCAGGGCGTATGCTTCCTCGTCGGTCTGTGCGCTGGTTACGAACGTGATGTCCAGACCGCGGATGCGATCGACTTTATCGACGTCAATTTCTGGGAAAATGATTTGCTCCTTGATACCGACGGTGTAGTTCCCGCGACCGTCGAACGATTTATCCGGGAAACCGCGGAAGTCACGAATCCGCGGTGCAGCGATGTTGATAAACCGATCGAGGAACTCGTACATCCGCGCCCGGCGGAGGGTGACGTAGACACCAATTGGCTGACCTTGGCGGAGCTTGAAGTTTGCAATTGAACGCTTTGCTCGCGCTACCGCTGGCCGTTGGCCAGCGATGAGTTCCAGCTCGTTGAGTGCATTCTGAATCTGCTTGAGGTCCTGCGCACCTTCGCCAACCCCCATGTTGAGTACAATTTTGACCAGGCGCGGCACCTGCATCACCGACCGATAGCCGAACCGTTTCATCAGATTCGGAACAACCGTTTCGCGATAGTACACCTGCAGCCGCGGAACGGGAAGCTCCGCTACCTGAACGTCCTCCAACCGAGGACCTTCGTACTTGAAGTCGAGTTTTTTGAGCTGTTGCTTTGCCATTGGAGTTGGATCAACAATTATCGTAGTTGACAGAATTGTGCCGCCGTCATACCATCAGTGCTTGTGCCCGGCGATGAGCGACTATTTTTCCACTGGCCGTTTCCGCGTTGGTTTGCCGTCTGGCCCAACGAGCATCACGTTCGAGTAATGAATGGGCATCTCCTTCGAGATGATGCCCCCTTGCGGATATGCCGGCGATGGGCGCATGTGCTTTTTGCGCACGTTGACACCCTCGACGAGCACCCGCATTTTCTTGGGATAGACGGCAATCACACGGCCGGTCTTCCCTTTATCGTTGCCTGCGATAACGATGACAGTATCGCCTTTCTTGATCTTGAGCTTCATGGGAGCATCAGCAAGCATTTAGACGACCTCTGGCGCCAGGGAAATGATCTTCATGAAGTTTTTCTCGCGGAGCTCGCGCGCAACCGGCCCGAAAATCCGTGTCCCGCGTGGCTCGAGCTGGTTATTGAGTAGCACTGCTGCGTTTTCGTCAAAGCGAACAAACGAGCCATCGCGACGGCGAATTTCCTTTTTGGTTCGCACGACGACTGCCTTGACGACATCGCCTTTCTTCACCGCTCCGTTGGGGAGCGCTGCTTTGACCGAAACGACAATCACATCGCCGACCGTTGCATAGCGCTTGTCGTGCCCACCGAGGACGCGGATGCACCGGACGCGCTTTGCGCCAGAATTGTCGGCGACGACGAGATTGGTTTCCTCTTGAATCATGGCCAGAACCTCCGGTAGAATAGTGGTTGGCGATCTCAACGTGCGCGCTGGACGATCTCCAGCAGCATCCACCGCTTGCGGCGGCTGAGCGGACGCGATTCGATGATCCGGACAACATCACCGATGGCGCACTCGTTGCGCTCATCGTGCGCCATGTACTTTTTCGTGCGCTTGTAGTAGCGCTTGTAGAGCGGATGCATTACCTGCCGTTCGACGGCGACGACGATCGTTTTATCCATCTTATTCGAAACGACCACGCCTTGGCGGATCTTTCTTCCGCGCAGTGGCTCCGCGCTCTCTTGATGGAGCTGTTCAGTGCTCCTGCTGTCGGGCGTGGGAGAAAGCTGTTGATCCATTGCGATTACACCCGGATGTTGCGTTCGTGGAGAATGGTTTTCATCCGCGCAATATCCTTGCGAAGAATCCGCAAGTACGCGGTATCCTGGAGTTGCTTGAGTGCGTGCTGGAAGCGCTGCTTGGCGAGCGTTTCCTCTGCTTCGCGGAGCGCAGCCAGCAGGTCTTGGTCGTTGAGCTCGCGCAAGTCGCGTGCTTTCCGCGGTTTCATACTTCGACTAAATCAAGCCGTGCAACAATTTTCGTTTTGATCGGGAGTTTATGGGAGGCCAAACGGAGCGCTTCGAGCGCTGCTTCCTTCGAGACGCCATCCACTTCGAAGAGGATACGGCCCGGTTTGACGACAGCAACCCATCCTTCTGGGTTACCTTTCCCGGAGCCCATCCGTACCTCGAGCGGTTTTTTCGTAAACGGCTTGTCGGGGAAGATGCGGATCCAGACTTTCCCATCGCGCTTGAGGTGACGGTTGATTGCGATCCGCGCTGCCTCGATTTGGCGGTTGGTAATCCAGGCTGGCTCGAGCGCCTTCAATCCATAGGCACCGAAGGCAACCTGCGAACCGCGAAACGCCTTGCCTTTGCGGCGGCCGCGCTGTACTTTCCGATGTTTGACTCGCTTTGGCAGTAGCATGGTTCGGCTCCAGTAGTATTTCGTTGGTGATGTCTTGTGTCAAGAACGCTCGTGTCTGCACGCAGGAATTGACGTACGGTCCAGCGCAACTATCGCTCTGCTTGCTTGCCGATGATTTCGCCTTTGCAGATCCACACCTTCACGCCGATCGAGCCATAGACCGTCTGTGCTGTCGCTGTTGCGTAGTCAATGTCAGCGCGGAGCGTGTGGAGTGGGACGCGACCTTCCTTGTACTGCTCGGTGCGAGACATTTCCGCCCCGCCGAGCCGACCGGAGCACATGACGCGGATTCCTTCGGCACCCATTCGCATTGCTGCAGCAACTGCTTGCTTCATCGCGCGCCGGAACGCAATGCGTCCTTCCAATTGCTGTGCAATCGTGTCGGCGACAATTTGCGCATCGAGTTCGGGGATCTTGATTTCGTTGATTACAATCGCAACTTCGCTCGAGGTAAGCTTACTGAGCTCGCCTTCGAGCTGCTCGACGTCTTTCCCCGAGCGACCGATAACCACGCCTGGCCGGGAGGTGTAGATCGTCACCACGATGCGCTTTCGCGTTCGATCAATGACGATGCGCGAAACGTTCGCTTTTTTGAGCCGCGTGCGGAGGTAGTTCCGCAGCATGATGTCTTCGGCAAGCTTCTGGTCGAAGCTGTCACGCTCGAACCAGTTCGAATCCCAGCCACGGATGATCCCGAC